>JBAYRL010000007.1 GCA_041676705.1 Acidimicrobiia bacterium | reverse complement strand
GCGCTGCGATTTCTGCTGCAGCTGGGTCAGCGATTTTCACCCAATGATCAACCAAACGAACAAAATCGGCGAACACCAACTTGTTGGCTTGTTCCACCAACATTGCTTCAGCTTCCCCAAACAAACCGGGAACCTTGTTTTTAGCTTTAGCCAAAACCCGCACATGACGACCAGACAACACCCCAGCACCAAAACCGTTTTCGGTTTCAGGCATCTCGCGTAAATCACGACCGGTTCTAAAGACCTGATTGGTTTCTTTACGATCACGACCACTACGACGCTCCAACCAAGCCCCAGCAGAACGCGAACCATCAACACTCCAAACCATAGAAGCATCCACCAACCCAGCCAGCTGAGAAACCACAGCCTCGATCTGAGTTTGAAAACCCAACAAACCAACCAAAACCTCAGCCTGGGCCGGCGCTGACCACAAACCAGGCTCCACAAGCGAAGCTAGATCAGCCACCTCAGACACCAAACCCAAAAACCGAAGATTCACCTCATCCGACGACATCGCCTCAAGGTCGACATCCAAGGAGCAAGAACTTGGGGAGACAGGATTTGGAGTGGCACTAAATACCGGAGTGGGGAGACCTGGCGTCGAACTGTTCGCGACCGGCGCTGTGGGATTTGGCGGGGATAAGAACTTGGACAGCGGATGCTGGGGGTTGGGTTGGGTTTCACCTCCTGGTGGAGGCGGCGGTGTGGCGTTCATTGCTTCATTGTATCGTACGGTTGTTCTTATATCAACACTTTTTCACGCGTTTTGGCTTTTTTAGGCTGTTGCCAGGGGTTTTAGATGTTTTCAAAAGATTCTGTGTTAACTGGATGTCGTGTCAGCTGGGAGGAGAGGTGACTAGCACGTGAACTAGGCGCACATCAGCTCACCGCGTGGCGACAAAGTGCTGCGAAATTCGGATAAAGAGGGCTAACCAGACCGGCTAGCCGAAAGAGCCGCTAGCCGAAAGAGCCGTGAACTGAAAGAGCTGCGAATTGAATGGGCCGCGAACTGAATGGGCCGGCTTAGTGAAGCCAACAAGACTGGCAAAGATTCAGCGAAGAAACCGGAACAGCGACAATCGACAACAGACAATCCGATGGGTATTGAGCAGCGACGGCGACCATAATTAAACAGTGCGGCAAAAGAGACTCACACAACTAGCGGCGCTGGCGTTCAGCATGGCTCTGCTCGTCGGCTTGGCCAGCTGCGTGAGCTCATCCTCAGATTCGGCCAATGACACCGCTAATAGCGCCGACGCCACAACCGCCACGAATGAAGGGGCCACAGGCCTAGGCGAATCGGACGACGACACCTACAACGGCCTGCCGATACCTTCTCTGCCCATTACCGGCTACAGCGCCCCCTCGTCGGATACCGATGAAAACGACATCGACGGAGCAGAGAACGAGAACAACGAAACCACTGACAGCAATTCCAGTAGCACCAGCGGCAGCAACTCGAGCAACAGTGACAGCGACCAGCCGGAACCTCCCCCACTCCATGCCGTGCTCTCGGTGGTCGTCCGGTACGAAACAAGCTGGGCACCATATTTCGGAGCCGACATGTTGGCAATCGATGAATCGGGAATGACCTCGATTTTGGCGCAGCTAGCTCAAGTTGATGCCGTGCTAACCGAACATGCCATTCCCGCCAGTTTCGAGTTCGCTTACGGACCGGCCAATGCACTTTGTGAGCTGCACCCCCACGCCCTTCGAACGCTGATTAGCCATGGGCACTCCATCGGTATCAGCGCTCGTACCAATGGTGAAGTATTCCGAGCCACCGAGGCATTTCGAGCCTGCGGGATCGCGCCTCGAACGCTCTCAGGTTTGGCAACTATGGCCGATCCACCTGGACCGAAAACCACCACCGCAACTGGCTTGGCTAACGCCATGTCTATCGCAAGTATTCGCTCGTTTCAGCAGGTCACAGGGGTTGTATCGCCGGTTTGCGAAGAACTTAATTTAGCATCCGCCACGAACCAGTACGGCACCGGTGCTTTCACCGCTCCGTGGCGTTCCGCTTGGACCGATGGGAATGCCTGCAACGACAAGATATCCGGCCAAATCGTGGTCATCGATCAGGTTCAACTTGGAAGTACTAGCCCTGAAGGACGCATCACACCAGGCCAATACACGACAGCAGAAAAATACTTGACTCAAGCCCTCGGGTGGGCCGCCGATCACCGCTATCGCGAGGCAAGCGAACTACCAGCGCCGGGCATGTTCTCATGGGGCGTCACTCTACGCCTGGCCGATCTCGTGGAATCACCCGAAGCCAACGAAACCGACAACGAAAACGGCAACGAAGCTGACAACGAAACAGAAAACGACGAAGGCGCAATCAACGTAACCGACGGCGCAACAGACCCCGAGACGGACAAAGGAAACGGTGGCACCAGCTCGGCCAATACGGATGACCGCGATGGGGAAAACACCAATAACGGTTCAAGCAACAACCAAGTTGAACCGGAAATGCCCACGCCAGCTGCCCCCGAGCCACCGACCCGGCTCAACAGCGAAGCCTTAGAAGCCCTTTCCAGCTGGCTCGAAGGTTTCTCCTCTCAGGTGGAAGCACATCGTTTAATTTGGGTGCCACCTGGTTGGATTGGTGCCACACTTCGAGCAGCTGCCTAAGCGACAACGCTGAGCGCCGTCTTCAAACCCGACCTTATAGTCGGCATGGTTGGCATGGTCGATAGTCGGCATAGTCGGCCACAACTTTTACGGTCGGCCAAAACGTTTCTTGGGCCAGCGTGCCCGAGCCGCCGGGCTGAACACCAGCCCGTAAACAATGGCCAGCACCAGAGCAATCGAAACCATGCCAAGCAACGGCACGATCAGTGACACAAACGCAAAGGCCACAGCTGTATTTCGAGCACGTCGATTCCGAGTGAAGATCACCGCCGCGCCCGAGGCCACCTGTCCTGCACCCAGTACGCCGGTAATAATTCCTTGGTTCCGAATCGACTCCGCCGAAGGCACAACCCGTGTCACGCTGCCGTCTTCATCGAGCCAAATCGTTTCCGCCAGCCTCAAAGCTTCAGAACATTCCAGGTCTTTGGTACTGCGGCCGTCTAAGTCGACGTCATCCCAATCACGGTCATTGTCATTGGCATCTTTTATGAAGCTGCGTGCCAAGTCGCATCGAGCTGATTCTGAACGAAAAGCTAGGGGCAAAACCACCAACATCAACAAGAGCCCCACTACCATCAGAGCACCCGAAGCGGCTAACAATGCCGCTGGTAAGGGCCCACGATTAACCTCAAGATCGCCGATATCATCAGCGTCTGCGCCGATGATTTCATCCGGTTGAATCACCTCGCTATCTTCCACCTGCTCCTCGCCGGGGGCTGAAAGATCACCGCCCACCTCATTAGGTTGATCGCCCGAGTCGCTCTCAAAAGGATCATCGGAACTAGGGCTGTCGCCGTCGCCTCGTGACCTACCGTTACGTCGCTTCATCTTGGATCGGCCCTTCGCCTAAAATTTCGTTCAGCAGCATTTCCGCCGCACTCCATGGATCGGTATTACCAAGCACCACTTCACGCTCTAGAGCCGCGAACGCGGCACCGTGTCGCAGGGCCTTCAACCGGCGTGTGAGCTCTTCCCCCATAACTAAATTTAACTCTTCTTTGGCCCTTGAATTTCGGCGTTTTACCAGCTCACCGCTATTGGATATGTGCTTTTTGTGGTCAGAAATGGATTGCCAAAGCTCAGCGGCCCCGGCCTCGGTAGTAGCCACCGTTTCAAGCACTGGGGGACGCCACGAGCCCGTGTCAATGCGATTCAACATGGCTTCTACTTCACGCCGTGTTTTCTTAGCACCATCTCGATCGGCCTTGTTCACCACGAAAATGTCAGCAATTTCCATTAGTCCGGCCTTATTGGCCTGCACCTCGTCGCCCCATCCAGGATTCAACACGACCACAGTGGTGTCGGCAGCCGCCGCGATATCCACCTCCACCTGGCCAACCCCAACAGTTTCGATAATCACCCACGGCCATCCTGCCGCATGCAACACTCGAACCGCGGCCGGCGTCGAAACATTTAAGCCTCCCAAGTTCCCACGCGTGGCCATCGAGCGGATGTAAACATTGGGGTCAAGTGCGTGATCGGTCATGCGCACCCGGTCCCCCAAAATCGCACCACCGGTGAAAGGCGAGGTCGGGTCAATAGCCAACACCGCAGCCCGTTCGTTCTGCGAACGCATAGCGGAAATCAAAGCTCCGGTTAAGGTGGATTTACCTGCTCCTGGCGCTCCGGTGAGTCCAATGATGTAGCCACCGGAGCTGGGCATTGCCGTGGCCGCGGCCACCACAGCTTTAGCGTAGGCACCACCCCGCTCCACCATGGTTAGCGCTTTCGCCAATGAAGCTCGATGACCACCCGAGGCGGCCTGCAGAAGTTTCTGCGCCAACTCGTCAAGCTGGTCGTTCCGTCCGAGGGGCTCGCTAGAGCTGAGCGGAGGCTGTTGACCAGGATTGTCGTTGGTTACCACGCCCCTAATCTAGGGGGCGGCACGATGCTACAGAAATGAAGGCTCAGAATTGAAGCTACAGAAAGACCGCGGTGCCCTCGTTGATGGGAATGTTCACATCAACCACCTCGGTCACTCCCGGAATGCGCTCTAACATGATGCGTTCAATCCCGCCTTTGAGCGTTTGGGTTGACAACGGGCATGTTACGCAAGAGCCAGTTAATTCCACGGTGATCACACCGGTAGTTTCGTTCACGTCATGCAGGATTATGTCGCCGCCATCAGCCAAGATGGCAGGCCGGATTACCTCGATGACCTTTTCGACTTTGGCGCGCATCTTGGGCCTCCTGAATGTTGGTTCCACCTTAGCCACGTTGTGTGCAAATCCAAGCTTGTGCCGATGGTTTCTAGACTGAAAGCAGTTTCGTTCTAGCATCGTGAGCCATGCCTCGTATCGTCATTCGCCATATCGTTGACGATGCGGGCTTGGCCGGTCTTTTAAGGCCACGCTCGGGCATTATCTCTGAAGAGCTGGTTGATGCAGACGTCTCGGGTGGCTTTTCAGAAGCCGCAGTCGCCTACCAAGACGAAACCGCGACGGTCGCCACATATCGAGCCAGTGCCGGGCCAGTTAAGCATTATCAGCGAACGGTGATAGTTGCTTCGGCCGCCGCGTCTAAACTGCCGCCGCCGCAGCCGCACCAGTCACAACGGTCACAGCAGTCACCGCAGTCGCAGCCGTCAGACAAGCAATACACCGTGACCGAAACCACCACATTTCGGCTAGCCATACCATTTTTCGCACCGCTGTTCGCACTGCCTCTTCGATGGCACTTGAAACGCGCCGCCTTAGCGAGCCTGAGTTCACAGAAAGCGAAAACAGCTGAAGCCACCACGCACACTGAAGCCGCCGCGAACACTGAAGCTGCCACGGCAGCGGGAGAAATGCCAGCATTAGTAGCCCAGCCATGGTGGGCGCCACCAAACCAAATCGACGCTCGTGCCTCTACCGTGCTGGGTGTGCTCGGTCTGTTGGCCATTGTGGGCGGTTACCTGGGAACGCTCATTACCCAAACCATTACCTTCGCCACCGAATCGTTCGGCTCAACCGACACTGCCCAGGGTTTCACCTTGGCCGCCGTCCGTGTGGGTGTTGTTCTAGCGCTGTTTATCACCGCACGTTCCGACCGTCAGGGCCGGCGAAAATTATTACTAATTACCGCTGCCGCCGCCGTGTTGTTGGCCGCTACCGGCGCCTTAGCCCCGAGCTTGTTCTGGCTTGGATTCAGCCAAACGTTGGCCCGAGGCCTTTCAACGGCGTTAGCCCTGCTCATCGGCATTGTTGCTGCCGAAGAAATGCCCGCTGGTTCCCGTGCCTATGCCGTCAGCGTTATGGCGCTTGCCGCCGGTTTAGGTGCCGGAATGTGTGTTTGGGTTTTGCCGGTAGCCGACTTGGGTCCAGAGGCTTGGCGCATTATTTATTTGGTGCCGTTGGTGGCCTTACCCGCCATCGCCCGGGCCTTTCGTCTACTACCAGAAAGTCGACGCTTCGAGTCGCGGGCGGCCGCTACCAACACAATCGTGGTGAAGAAGACCGAACAGGGCGGTATCGATGCCAAACGTTTGTCGCTCTTGGCAGTTTCAGGCTTTCTGAGCTCGATGTTTTTGGCACCCGCTTCACAATTTCAGAATGAGTTCCTGCGTTCGGAACGTGGCTTTTCCGCCAGTCGTATAACTGTCTTTACCCTGCTCACCAGCACTCCAGCCGGTATCGGAGTGGCGGCTGGTGGACGCTTGGCCGACACCCGGGGCCGAAAAGTTGTGGCGGCTGTGGCCCTAATCGGAGGCGCGGCCTTTGTAATCGGTTCTTACCTCGTGCCTGGCTGGCCCCTGTGGGCTCTGGCGGCGGCGGGTTCTATTGTGGGTGCCGCCACCGTGCCGGCGCTCGGCGTGTACGGGCCGGAACTCTTTCCCACCTCAGCCCGCGGCAAAGCCAATGGCATTATCACGCTGGTGGGTGTGGTGGGTTCAGCAGTTGGATTATTGCTGGTAGGTCAGTTGTCTGATTGGTGGGGTGCAATTGGCCCTGCCATTGCCTTGGTGGGTGTTGGTCCAGCCATTTTGGCGGTGCTCATTCTCGCCCGCTATCCCGAAACTGCGCACCGCGAGTTAGAGGAATTAAACCCCGAAGACGCCCGCTTTATGCCATAGCTTGTCTGGGTTCAGCAACGGGGTTAGCGGCCAGGAATCTTGTGGCTAGTTTCAACCAGGCACAAGATTATTAAGCCATTCGCTTACAAGCTTCGCCACTTCGGCATCTTTGCCCTTTAGCTCGTGACGACCACCTTCAATCCAGTGGACCGTTACCGGTGCTGGTATTAGCGACATCGCCGCTTGAAGCTCCTCGGGGGTACCGAATGGATCTTTGGTGCCCGAGATGAAGAGGGTGGGTACCGTGATTCCGGGAAGGTGCTCGACTCGGAGCTTCTCAGGCTTTCGAGGAGGATGTAACGGGTATGAGATGAGTACCAATCCAGCGGCATTCAGCCCCTCCGCAACGGCCATGGAAGCCATTCGGCCGCCCATCGATCGGCCTCCCAAAAACACGTTTTGTGCCGCTAAATTATGCTGACGAGCAAATTCAGTGGCTTCCTCCACCACGGTCGTGATCAATTTTGGCGCGCGGTCAGGAAAGTGGCGGCCTTCCTTGCGGTATGGGAAATCGAAACGGCCAACTGGCAACGGTGCCAACTCTTCCTCAATGGCCACCAAAGCACTGTGAGCGGCGCTCGAACCCGAACCCGGAAATAGCACCAAACCGGCTGGCGAACCCCGATTCGCTTCCGCCGTAGCCAGCTCGTTATCCGGCATCATTTCCGCCTGCACCATTCATTCCCGCCTATGGCAAAAGCTCATTGCAACAAAATACGTCGCGCTTCGCGCAACTCACTTATCCGCAGTGCCGCCAGCTCGGAAGCACCACCATGATCAGGATGCGCTTCTCGCAGAAGCTGACGAAACCGCCTCTGAACGGCGACTGTACTGAGCCCACCGTCGTCCCTCAATGCTTCGGGCCCCATCGAATCGGTACCCAATACGCTCCGAGCCCAAGCCACCGGATCTTCGCCAAGCAAGGCCGAACCGAAGCCTTCGGTGCCACCCGACCAAACCGTTGGTCCTCCAGCCAGATAATTCAACAAGCCCGGGCCGATTTCACCGCGCCAACGCATAGCAGCACGAACAGTGGCCATAACGGAAGCCCGCCTCGACGCTGGCATAGCACCAATCGCGTAGACAACACCTAACACCTGTGCAACCGGAGCGTGGGGCGGTGCTAATTCCACCGCCAAGTCATTCCCACGTCTCACCAACCGGTGCACGCTGCGATGTAAACCAACGTGATCAGTTTGGAAGCGATGACGAACCCGGGGTTGTGCAATGCGACGCCCCGCTTCCACATCACGCATCAATTCTGCCAACTCTATTTGCAGTTCCGGTGCCACCTCAGCCACATGAGCTGCCATAACAGCACCCAAGAGTACGGAACCGAAAGCTGGTTTCGCCTCAATAGGAAGGTTGGCCTTGCCAAGCGCTACACGCCTTGTAGGTGCAATGGGGCGAGAGTGCACCACCTCTATTTCAGCCAGAACCACTCTGCCACGCTAACGCCAACCAAAGGACCTCACACCAATCGAAGCTGCGAACTAGGATTGGGCCATGAGCGCGAACCATCCTGAGACTCCCGACCGCAACCTGGCTATGGAGCTGGTGCGGGTTACCGAAGTTGCCGCCTTAGCCGCGGCCCGCTGGGTGGGGCGGGGTGACAAGAACGGGGCCGATGGCGCGGCGGTTGATGCCATGCGGTTACTGCTTGACACCGTGCCCATGGACGGCGTGGTAATTATTGGTGAGGGCGAAAAAGATGAAGCCCCCATGCTTTACAACGGCGAGCGCATTGGCGACGGTACGCCACCACACTGCGACATTGCGGTTGACCCAATCGATGGCACCACGCTCACCTCGAAGGGTATGCCGAACGCTTTGTCGGTGATTGCTGTTTCCGAGCGGGGCACCATGTTTGATCCGGGCCCTTGCGTTTATATGGAGAAAATTGCGGTGGGGCCTGCGCTGCGGGGCGTGGTCGATATTCGCAAGAGCCCAACTGAGAACCTGCAAGCCATTGCCGAAGCCAAGAGAAGTTCGGTTCGAGACTTAACCGCCACCATTTTGGAACGTGACCGTCACGCCGATCTGATTGCCGAGGTTCGCGAATCAGGTGCCCGGATCCAGCTCATCAGCGACGGCGACGTGGCCGGTGCCATTGCAACGGCTTGGCCGGAATCAGGGGTCGATGTGCTCTTCGGCGTTGGCGGTACTCCTGAAGGCGTGATTTCAGCAGCTGCTCTTAAGGCCATGGGCGGTGAAATTCAAGCCATTTTGTGGCCTCGCAACGAGCAGGAACGTCAAGAAGCCCTCGACGCTGGTTACGACCTCGACGCCGTGCTCACCACCGACGACCTGGTAGCGGGCGACAACTGTTTCTTTGCCGCTACTGGCATCACCGATGGCAACTTGTTGCGTGGTGTCACGTACCGCGATTCCACCGCTCTTACCCAATCGCTAGTCATGCGCTCAAAGTCGGGCACGGTGCGGTTGGTGAACGCTACTCACCGCCTCGACAAGTTGCGTCCGTACAGCTCAATCAACCTCGACTAACTAGTTCCCGCTAGAAGTTTCGCTATTGGCTGGTGGTGCCAATCAGACTGGCCGGGCTGGTTTGATTGGCATCTTGCTTCTGGGCTTCAAGATCAACTTGCGGCACGGCGTTAGAGTCACAGTTCGCTTCGGCTTCATAAAGACTTAACAGGTACGCCACCACCTCGGCCGCGCTATAGGTACCTTTTTCACCCAAAATATCGGTTATGTCATAAACGGCATTGCCAGCCGTTACGATCCCGGGTTCTACTACGCCGCCGTCGTCGGTAAGAATGGCCGTGGGCTTGTCAGCGTTGCCGACCACTTGTGATTGTTCGGGGTAGCGCACCTGGCCGAAGCCGACGGTGGAAACGAGGCCGTTGCATAGGCACTTGCGGCCAACGGTGTCTTCTTCTTTGCCACCTTTGCGCACGTAGTCATCTACTGGTTCAGCTGAGCAGCGATAACCCAAAACCCCGTTGGGCCGCAGATATGGAACCCGTAGGTAGCCCAGATCGCATACTCGGTCACGTTGCTGATATACGTCGTCTTCCGAAACCGTGTACGGAACCGAAACTACTTTGAACGGGAAGCCTGAAGACGACGCTCGAGGGTCGGTTTTCACTTTGGCCGTGCCCGCTTGGACTTCGTCAATAACGGTCGATTTCAGCTCGCTCGTCATACCGGATTCTTCACAGAAGGCGAAAACAGTACCTACTTGAACACCTTCTGCTCCAGCGGCTTTGGCCGCTACTACCCCATCGGGCGTGCCGTAAGAACCGGCCAGCCAGAAGGGAAGTCCTAGCTTGGCAATGGCTTCGAGGTCGACTTGGTCGCGCTTGCCATAAATCGGTTCACCAGCGTCGTCGAGCTTCATACCACCACGCGGCGGTGCGTTGTGACCGCCAGCAGTCGACATTTCGACAATTAGGCCGTCGGGGCGAGTTTCAGGGTCACGAGCCAAGAACTTACCCAGCGAAGCCGACGAAACGACTGCGTAGAACTTGGGGCATGTGAGTGGTGTTTCTGGAATGCCTATCGATTCAGGATTGAAGCGAGCATAGAATTCACGGCCCTCGTGGTTGTCTTCCACGTCGAGGCGTAGCGAACCTTCCTTTAGGGCCGTCAGATCACGCAACAAGCGGGGAATGGCCGAGGGAATACCGGCACCCATAATCACGGCGTCGACACCCGCCAAAATGGCACCGTAGGCCGAAGAGGGGGTGTACAGCTGAAGCTTCTCGAGGTAGTTAACGCCAATGGGGCCGTCGTGGCCTTCTTTGGCCAACCACACCTCGCCAAAGTTTGAGATCACCATTAGCTCAAGGTGTGAGCGAGTGGGCTTGGCGGTAAGCATTGGCTGGGGCTTGTAGCCCTGGCCTGGTGGGCGACCTTCTGGTAGGTACCAGCGCTCTAGAACACGTTCGGCCACACCGGGGATGGGAAAGTGTTCATAAGCACGGCGGATGTCACCGGTAGGGTCGCCATCTTGGAGAGTGCGGGCATGTACGGCGTCGATGGCAGTGCCGGAAACCACGCCCATCTGGCCTGCTTCTGCAACTGCTTTGGCTAGCCGCCAACCGGATACTGCTACGCCCATTCCTCCTTGGATGACCAAGGGGTGGGAAGCTGGGCTGTCTGTCATGGTTGGCGAAGCTCCTAAATTGCAACCGTTACCGTTGGCACCCTACGGGCCGTAGCCTACCGATGAGTAGGGGCTTAGGTCACTTTAGTGGTGTAGCAGGCAGAATGTGTGCAACCCCATGGCTTTGAGCGGCGTAAATAGCTTGTCGATAGAGGGAAGTTCCGATGCCTTGGCGACGCAGGTTTGGCTCGACGAACAGGCTTTCTACCCAGCCGAGACGGCCTTCACGATTTATGGTTGCTATTCCGACCACCCGATTCTCACGTCGTGCGGTGACCACAATCACACGCTGGTTCGTGTAGGCCGTGCTCGTGCGAGCGGTGTCACCAAATTGCTCTAGCCAGGTCGCGGCTTGTGGGTCGATGACGGTACTAGTAGTGAGTTCAAGCCCCAGGCCACCCTGCCCTACGACCACGCGACGCCCAAAGGCCACATCGGCGGCGGTTTCCCAAACCTGGGCTTCTTGGTTGTAGCTAAGCAGAGTGAGGAAACTAAAGGTGGTGGTGGCTTGGTAGTGACCAAGTGTGTTTATGGCTGCCGCCAGTGTCGGGTCGGCAGGTTGCGTGCCGTAAGTGGACAGTGCCGGGTCGGCAGGTTGCGTGCTGTGAGTAGACGGTGCTGGCTCGTCAGGTTGCGTGCCGTGAGTGGACGGTGCTGGCGCACGCTGAAAACGGTTGTTGATGGTGATGTGCGGCACGAAAGGACGTTGCGCCCGCTCGGCTTGTTCTGGGGAAACACGGTGGCGGATAAGGGGCCCGGCGTTGAGCGCGGTGTAAAGCGTGTTGAGGTCGGCGGAGGGCGAAACGGCCACGTAAAGCACTCGGTTAGCAGGATAGAAGGTAGCGATAGGGCCTAGTTCGGCGGTCACCGGGCCTTTAGCCAAGGTGGCGCAGTGGCGCAGGTGCGCCAATACTTCGGGTAGCACTTCGTGGCGAAGGTTGATGGGCGGCACCAAGGTGATGTGAGGCTCGATACGGGTAAGGCTGCCGCCGGTGGCCCGGCGCAATCCGTTTATTTCGGTGCGTAGCGGCTCGGGAACCACCAGTGCCACGGCGTAGCGGCCTTTGGGGTTGGTGCTCACAGCGACCAGGCTAGCCAGTACCCGGGTGCGGTGGGTTCCGCCAACCGTGAGCTTTGCGACAGGTGGCTCAAAACCGGCACGATCTTGTTATGAGTTTTCTTCGCTATGCGCACAAAACTCATAACAAGATCGTGGGAACAAAATAGGAGCGGAGGGGGCCCGGCCTTGAATGGCCGAGTCCCCTCTCTTCTTAGGTTGTGTTTACCAATTAGGCAATGCGGCGACGGCGGCTAACACCAACCATCACGGCACCAACCGCAGTGAGCGTGGCCGCCAAGGCAGCGAACAGGCTCATGTTCGAACCGGTGTGAGGTAGACGATCGCGATCAGCGTTGTCGGCATCCACATTCGGGTCGGTTGTCGGCGTGGTCGGGTCGGTCGGCGTGGTCGGAGGAGTTTCTTCCTCGTCTTCGACTTCCACCTCAATGGTGTCGTCGTCGCTACCCTCTGGGTCCTTGTCGTTTCCGGCGATGACCACAGCGTTGGTTAGCTTGGTGCCGCCCGGGGCGGTGACAAGCGTCGTGTAGCTGATGGTGACGGTTTCACCGGGTGAAACGGTTGGGATGACCCAGCTGACTTCACGAGTAGAGCTGTCGTAGGTAGGGGTCGGGCCCGTAGAGCCAGCTTGGAACTCTAAGCCTTCTGGCAAGGTATCGACCACCACTACGCCATTGGCGCTACCGGTGCCCGTGTTACGCACCTTCAAAGTCCACATCACTGTGGTGCCTGATGCGACCTTGTTCACCTCAGCCTGTTTGGTTATTCCCACATTCGGTGTGGGCAGCCAGATACCAGCATCAATGGTGGGATTGATGATGCTTGTCGCGGTGCCTAACTCAATTGCTCCACCCACATACAGTGCCCTATCAGCCGCGGTGACCGAGCGGTTGTTAGGTGCTGTCACACCCACTTCGAATTCAGCGGTAAGACCGGACTGGTCGGCATCTGAGTCAACTGCGACGTTGGAGCCTACGGTCGTATTCGTGAATTCATAGCCGGAAGGGATATTCGAGAATCGAACCCGATATTTTCCAGCAGGCACATCGTCAAACAGGTAGAGCCCGTTGGCATCTGTGGTCGTGGTTCGCGTTACCCATCCCGGACTTTCGCTCAACAGCTCAACAGTTACACCGGGTACACCGGTTTCCGATGGGTCTTGAACGCCGTTGTGGTTGAGGTCGAACCATACGTAGTCACCCACCGCAAAGCGCTGTGGCAACGAGTAGTAGCTCGACGGATCATCGTCGGTAACATCGTCCAGCGACTTGCCGTCTTTGTCCAAGGCTGGGTCGCCGTTGTCAAGCGTTGGGGTTCCAACTACATCGGCCGTGTTTACATAATGCGTCTCGGCAGCGACCTGGTTCTCGGCTATCTCAATGGTGCATCGCATGGTGGCGCCGCGGTTCAGGCTTCGTGGAATATCTGCCGAGGAGGCCTTACCTCCAGCGTTGATGCCATCGTTGGTGATTTCACAGAAAAAGTCTGCGTCACCGAACGCTGGTGTTATACCACCGTGGTCGTCGCCGAGCGTCACGTTCTCAAGACGAGTTAAACCAGTGTTTTCGATTGTATAAATCCAAGTGACCGGACGCCCTTGGGCGATCACAATCTCGTCATTTTGGGAGTCTACGGCGGTGCCGTCGCCCGCCATGCTGTCGGGCCATTCACCATCTTTGGTGACCTTGTCCAGGCTAATATCCGCAAGGTCGCCACCCCAGATACCCATATCCCAGGTTGGGTCAATCAGGCCGGGGAACGTACCTTCTTGGCCGACGTTTGGCAGGTTTACAACACGGGTGTCGTGGTAGCTACCAATTCCGTTCGAGCCCGTCGGATCACGAGGAACGTCGGAATCTCGTGATGAGTCGCTAGTTCCATCGTTCACGTTCTGATAGGTAACTTCATAGCCCGAAGGTGGGTAGAAGCGGACCTTATACGGATCGCCTGGCTGTAGATTTGTGCCGTTGGCATCAGTGGTGAAGAGGTACAGGCCATTGGCGTCAGTGAAAGTGACCGCCACGACTTCTTCGTTACTGTCAATTAGCTCAACTCGAACACCTGGTACGCCAGGTTCGGTGTAGTTGCCCTGTGCATCGGTATTTTGAATACCGTCACGATTGATGTCGTACCAAACCCGATCACCAATCCCAGCCTGTACCGCTGGTTGACCGTTATCCATGGGTTGAACAACGTGGACGTCGACACGTGGAGGCTCAGCGCCAATGGTCAAGCCTTCAGAGATATTTGGTGTCACTGCATAGCCGAAGCTATTGGTCGCCACTGGGCAATCAATTACAGCGCCTGTTGCCTGACGATCAGTGCTTAGAGTCGTGTTACCAGTCGCACCGATGGTGTCTGGCCATCCAGCAGTTGGCACGAAACAGGTGGATAAGTCTTGTCCTCCGTCGGTGTAAGACGGGTCTTCAACTGGGGCCACCATATTATATTCAAAGATTACTTCTTCACCGACCGCCAGTTCGTTCTGGTAGCTCAGCTTTAGCGATCGGTATTGGGATAATTGCGCAAGGTTGGGATCGGCCACCCAATTAGCAGCTTCGATACCAGGCTCGGCACCGACCAAAGCCAAATCAGCCTTACGGTAGGGATTGCCCGAAGTTGAATATTCGACCGACCATCCGCTCTGGACAATTGGGGATACCAATAGTGGCCTGAACTCAGAATTTCGTGCCTGATCGCCACGACGAACACCAGTATCGCCTACATGGGGCAAGATATCGATAATGGTCAGTTCGCCGGAGGGGGTGTTACCCACGTTTCGCACTCGAAGACGCCAGGTCATCTGGCCACCAGGAGTTGTGGTTCCAGCGATATTCCATTCGTCGTCTAGAGCACCCACAACCAGCTTCTCTGACTGAAGATAAGAAACGGCGGGCACGGTAACAGTGTGATCTTTAGAGCACTTACCGTCTACGGCACCTACACCAGCGGCGCCCAGGGTGTTTGTAGTCGCACAGTGTTGAATCACTGGGTTACCGGAGTGCGTGACCACAACCGTATTCACATAAGGACCGGGGGGTGTTGGCATTTTGCCTGGTTCCCAACCTTGTGCCGCTACATCGTAAAGGATGGTGGGAGCGGCCGCACCAGGTGCCAGATCGCCATCAAGAACGAACTTCAGGGGTGTACCGTTAACGCAGTTGGCATCGGTATAAGTAGTGTCCTGTGTCCAAGTGCCAGTCCCACCAGAAGCGAAGCGAACGTTCTCAACGTGGAAGTAGTCATTTGACGGCACACAGTCGGTAACGGTTGGTTTAACTAGGTCACCGGTAGCATCCGCAATGTTTGCCAGATTTATCTCATAGGTGATTTTGCCACCGGGCAACACTTGGTTCACCAAGAACTCTTCCCCGGAAGGGTCCAGCGACTTCTGCGGCGTCGCTTTGGTCAGGTAAGGGTGTGGACCCGGTGCCGAGTCCAGATAGAGGTCTACACACTTGGTGCTTGCGATTTTGCCAATTCGTTCGGAAGAGTCGGCCGAGCTGCTAACGCAGTTCGTAAATACTCCTGCTAACACTTCCGGTTCAGACACTGCGTTGATTGTTCCGGTCAACGACGCTGAGACAGACGAACCAGCCTCAAAAGAACCCACAAGGGTCCAACGTACCCAGCGAACGCCTGACAGATCCTCCGAGCCGGTGTAAGCAGTCCAACCTGCAGTCGGTGCAGTTGAGCCGGTGTCCGTCGAAGTCTCAATCGTCACATTTGTAAGCGAGGAGGGCAAAGAACCAGTAGTAATGCCAGTAAGTGTGAACTGGGCAGGTAAAGGCCCATCAACCATTACGGCACCGGTCAACGGTTGGGTGTCACCATCGCTGGAGTTAGTGTATTTCAGTTCATAAGTTACCGAGTCACCGGCAAGTACATAATATTCATCAGCAACTGACTTGCTTAAGCTGGTACTAACGGGCGGATCGACTAAACGTACATACGCCGTTGCTGGACCAATGTTCTGATTCTCAGAGCCATCGTTATAAGACGCCGTAACGCTGTTGGTCTTATGGGTAAGGGTACCGTTCTCCGCATCATCGAGTTCGTAACCAGTTACGTTGCCAGCATCATTCGGGAAATTAATGCTGTAAGTGAGATTGAAACAGCCCGTTACTGCATCAACCGTTGGATTAGCAGCAGAGCTATTGCTGAAATCGATGTTCCAGGTGATTTCACCATCTACCGAGGTTACCCCGTCGTTGGAAACACCAGTGGGCACCGATGCACCAGGTGGCAACTTATCAACGATCGTGTATTGCATTGCCAAGGTCTTACCGGGTGCCGGGCATACCGAGACGGTGTACGCAACGTTATCGGTACCATCCTGACGTAGAATCACGTCCTGAGAGCCCGACCGAGACTTTGAAAGCTCAGACTGAATCAGCGGAGATTGAATCGTGGGCTTGGGTACCTCAATATTTGTAGAATTAGAACCGCCGTTATCGGTAATTGTCCCAACAGGGCTAATTACGATTGGGTCACCTTTAGGTACCGTGCCCTGGGGTACCTTCAGACGGATCTGAAACTCAAATGAGTCACCAGCATTGAACCCTGCATCAGCGGTAAATTTCCAGGCACCAGAACCATTCGGCGACATTGTTACCGGTGGTGCTGTACCACCCGGCGTCATCGCTAATGGTCCGGCATCAAAGATAAGCGGCTGGCTCTGACTAAAAATATTGGTGAAGGCAAAACCTGAAATGTCGAGCGCGGCACCTACACAATCTGAGCCTTGAGTCGTATCCGAACATTCAAAACTGATCGTGTAGGTGAAGGTATCACCGGGGGCCAATGGAGTTGCAGTTTGCGACGTCTGATCGCGGTCCATCTTCATCTGAACCGCGAAACCGCCGTCAGTTCTTGCCGAAGTCGGTTCGTCAGCCGCTGAAGCAGGAGAAGGACTAATTAATGAATCAAATATAGGAACTACGCTTAGCGTTCCGGCTACTAGCAGCGTTGCTGATAGCACCATGAACCACTGGCGTACCCTTTTGGATACTCGCATTTACAAACTCTCCCGAGTTCTCTCTGCAATGGGGGGACAATGCACGCACTAAAGCGCGCTAAAAGTTTCAGCTCAAAGGCCATTACAGCCAACGGACCTATACTTTCGACCGTAGCTAGGTCGAGGTACCCATGCCAGCATCTGTTATGAATTAGTCCAAAAGTCCTATTTAGTTATTACTAAATAGCACCGATAACGAGACACTCGTCATACTTATTCGAAAATAAGCTTCAAAACACAAATACCTATCTAGCGCCAAAACGCGAAAAACTCCCCCGAGCTTCACGCGCAACACGCATGAAGCCCAAGGGAGCCTTCCCAAAACAGTTACGCTCCGGCAGCGGCCTCGATACGAACTTGTGCTCGACGCATGGCTTCTGCCAACCGTAAATCTGGTTCCGTGGCATGACCCAATGCAGACTCGGCACGAGCCAAAGCCGCCTCAGCTCGTGGTACGTCAATTTCATCGGCCAATTCAGCCAAGTCCGACAAAATGGTCACACGATCATAAGCGCATTCCACAAAACCCTTATGTACCGCTACCACCTGTTCCTTACCGCCCTCGAAAATCACCCGAACCGGGTGAATTTCCAAGTTGCCGATAAAGGGCACGTGACCAGTTTCAAAGGCAATATCGCCAGCTGAAGTTCGGGCAATCACCATGCGCGCCTCCCCCGAGAACAAAATCTTCTCAGGAGAAACAACCTCAACTTGAAGCATGATTAGCTCCCGGCCAGTTGTGCAGCCTTGGCACGAGCATCATCCGCCCCACCAACGTTCAAGAAAGCCTGCTCGGGCAGATCGTCCAGGTCACCGTTAATCAACTGCTCGAACGAATCGACAGTCTCTTCTACCGGAGTGGTAACACCAGGCAAACCGGTGAACACCTGCGCCACATACATCGGCTGTGACAAGAAACGCTGCACCTTACGGGCCCGTGAAACCGTTACCCGGTCTTCTTCGGAAAGCTCATCCAAACCAAGAATGGCAATAATGTCTTGCAGCTCACGGTAACGCTGCAAGACTTCCTGAACCCGACGGGCTACATCGTAGTGACGCTGTCCCACAACCTCAGGTGACAAGATGGTCGAGGTTGAAGCCAAGGGGTCTACCGCAGGGTAAATACCAAGCGCCGCGATGTCACGAGAAAGCTCGGTGGTACCGTCGAAGTGGGTGAAAGAAGTAAACGGTGCGGGGTCGGTGTAGTCGTCAGCAGGCACATACACAGCCTGCAACGAAGTAATCGAACGACCACGAGTCGAGGTAATCCGCTCCTGCAACTGGCCCATCTCGTCCGCCAAAGTTGGCTGGTAACCCACCGCTGATGGCATACGACCCAACAAGGTCGATACCTCAGAACCGGCCTGCACAAAGCGGAAGATGTTATCGATGAACAACAACACGTCTTGCTGCTGTACGTCACGGAAGTACTCGGCCATTGTTAGAGCCGAAAGCGCTACTCGCAGGCGCACACCTGGGGGTTCGTCCATCTGGCCGAACACCAAAGCCGCCTTGTCGAGCACCGAAGTCTTACCATCGCCCATGATGGTTTCAGCCATCTCAATGAACAAGTCGGTGCCTTCACGAGTCCGTTCACCCACACCAGCAAACACCGACACACCACCGTGGTTTGAAGCCACCCGGTTAATCATCTCGGTGATCAGCACCGTCTTACCCACACCAGCACCACCAAAGAGGCCAATCTTGCCACCTTGTAGATACGGAGTGAGCAGGTCGATAACCTTAATGCCGGTTTCGAACATGATTGCCTTAGGCTCAAGCGTGTCGAAATCGGGTGCTGGCCGGTGAATTTCCCAACGATCGGCAACTTCGCCGATATCTTCCACGTCGAGTGGTTCACCCAACACGTTAAACACGTGGCCCAAAACGGCGTCGCCAACGGGCACTGTAATACCTACGCCGGTGTTACGAACTGGGGTCCCGCGGGTTAAACCGTCGGTCGGTTTCAAACACACCGCACGCACACGGCTGTCGCCAATTTGCTGAGCGACCTCAGCCATAACTTCAGTCTCTACCCCATCAACCTTGAAAGTCATGGAGATAGCAGTATTAATTTGCGGAATAGCGTCTGGCGGGAACTCGACGTCTACAACAGGGCCGGCGATGCCGACTACACGCCCATCTTTGGTTTTCGTCCCGGCAGTGTCGGTGAGGGTCATTTAGTGAGGTCTCCTGGACAGGTCAATACGTGACTTGATCGGCTAGCAAATCGTCGTCATAGAGAAAATCGAGCAGCAGATCGTGCACGTCACCCGATTTACCCGACAGTGCCTCGGCACCGCTCACGATTTCCATGATCTCGGTCGTAATTGAATCTTGACGAGCCCGGTTCATTTCCCGGGACAGTTTAGTTATTAGCTCTTCAGCATTATCGGTAGCAGCCTTCATGGCCCGCTGCCGGTTAGCGTGTTCCGAAGCTGCCGATTCGAGAAGCGCGGACAAAATTCGAGCTTCCACATAACGCGGCAACAAAGCGTTCAGCACGCCTTCAGGGGATGGTTCAAATTCGAAACCAGCCAAGGCCTCGCCCCCATCATCGTTTTCTTCTCGTAGTTCCAGCGGCAAGAACCTACGCACAGCCACCTTTTGTAGACCAAGGCTTAAGAACCGAGTGTAAACCAGCTCTACCTGATCAACTTCGGCCGACATGAAAGCTTCGGTGATCTCATTAGCCAGCATACGGGCGTGCTCAAAGCTGGGCGTATCGCTAATACCGACATGCACTGCCTGAATATCATAGTTTCGGAAACGGAAATACGATTCAGCCTTCTTGCCTACGATAATTAACGAATAGTCTTTACCTTCGGCCCGAAGCGCTTGGATTTCACGTTCGGCGGCACGAATAACTGAAGAGTTATACGCACCCGCCAATCCGCGATCAGAAGCAATGACCAAGAAGGCTACCTTCTCGGGATTCTCTACCCGACGAAGCAATGGGTGGTCCGCATCAGCGCCACCATGAGCCAAATCTTGGATCACACCAGTAATCTGCTCGGCATAAGGACGCGCTTCTTGAGCTCGCTGCTGCGCTTTTGCTACCCGCGTCGCGGCGATAAGTTCCATGGCACGAGTGATTTTCTTGGTCGACTCGACCGAGTTAATCCGGCGTCGTAAGACGCGCTCCTTACCGCCTGCCATTACGCCTCGCCACCATCCCGGCGAGTTTCGGTTTCAGGCAACAAACCTTGGCTGCGACCGCTCACGGTTTGATGAGAAGCCTCACCCTGCTCATGAGCTTCAGGGGCATCATGATCGATGTTCGAGGAACGGAACTGTGCGGCGAAAGCCTTAATACCAGCTTCAATCGCATCGCCATCAGCTTCTCCAGCGGCCCGAATACCCGAAAGAATATCGGCATGTCGGCTACGGAACCATTCCAACAGCTCAGACTCGAAACGACGCACATCTTCTAAGGGAATCGCATCTAGGTAACCCAAGGTTCCCGATGAAAGCGACACCACTTGTTCCTCAACCGGCATGGGCGAGTTGAGACCTTGCTTTAGCAGCTCGGTCAAACGATATCCACGATCAAGCTGAGCCTGGGAAACAGGGTCGAGCTCTGAGCCCAACGAAGCGAAAGCTTCAAGTTCACGGAACTGCGCCAAGTCGCCCTTAAGCGTACCCACAGCGCCGCGCATGGCCTTGATCTGAGCAGCTCCACCAACACGAGACACCGACTGACCAACGTTAATAGCCGGACGTACACCCGACTTGAACAGGTCGTCTTCCAAGAAGATCTGTCCGTCGGTAATGGAAATCACGTTGGTAGGAATAAACGCCGAAATGTCGCCAGCTTTAGTTTCAATCACTGGCAGCGCCGTTAGCGAGCCCGCACCAAGTTCATCCGACAACTTGGCGGCTCGTTCCAACAAACGACTGTGTAGGTAGAACACGTCACCTGGATAGGCCTCACGC
Organism: Acidimicrobiia bacterium; assembly: GCA_041676705.1. Classification (NCBI taxonomy): domain Bacteria; kingdom Bacillati; phylum Actinomycetota; class Acidimicrobiia; species Acidimicrobiia bacterium. The sequence continues at coordinate 77,102 of JBAYRL010000007.1, read as the reverse complement.
CCTGGCGGACGTCGTAGCAACAGTGACATTTGCCGGTAGGCCTCGGCTTGTTTGGAAAGGTCGTCGTACACGGCCAGCGAGTGATCGCCTGTGTCCATCCAGTGCTGACCCATAGCGCAACCGGCGTACGGTGCCAAGTATTTGAAAGGCGCCGAATCGGAAGCGGGTGCCACCACTACCACGGTGAATTCCATGGCACCATGTGCGGCTAGGGTGGCTACAGTTTGCGCCACGGTGGAAGCCTTTTGACCAATGGCCACATATACGCACTTAACGCCCAGGCCCTTTTGGTTAATGATGGTGTCAACCGCGACCGAGGTTTTACCAGTCTTACGGTCACCAATTATCAACTCACGCTGGCCACGGCCAATTGGAATCATGGCGTCGATCGCCTTAATTCCCGTCTGGAGAGGCTCGTGTACGGGCTTACGGCCCATAATACCCGGTGCTTGAATCTCCATACGGCGCATGGTGGTGTTAGTCAGTGGACCTTTACCATCTATGGGTTCGCCCAGAGCGTTAACCACGCGACCAAGAAGGCCGTCGCCAACCGGAACCGACAAAATGTCACCGGTTGAACGAACCGTTTGGCCTTCTTCAATGTCGTCAACTTCGCCTAAGACCACGGCACCAATTGACTCTTCGTCAAGGTTCAGTGCCAGGCCAAAGGACCCGTTTTCGAACTCTAAGAGCTCGTTTACTGCTGCGTTCGGCAACCCGGAAACCCGGGCGATACCGTCACCAACTTCTAGAATGCGCCCAACCTGGGTCGCCTCCAAGGTTGGCTTGAAACCTTCAAGGTTGGCCCGCAGTGCGGCCGCAATATCTTCAGTTTTGATGTTCAAGTCAGCCATAGGATCTTGTCGATCTCCTGCTCGGGCTTAGAAAACTTCGCGCAGCTGGTTAAGGCGGCGCCGGACACTGCCATCGATGACGGTGTCTCCTATCTCAGTAACGACCCCACCTAACACCGTGGGATCGACGATGACCTTAAGGGCAACTTTGTGACCTACCTGCTGCTCAAGAGCTGCAGTCAAACGCTCACGTTGATCGGCGCTTAGCTCAACGGCGCTGCGCACATTGGCAACCTTAGCCCCGCTGTGTCTAGCGACACGGTTCACAAAAGCATCAATGATCTGGGAAAAGTCGCTCATACGGTCAGTTGCTACGAGCAGCGAGACAATACCCACTGTGGTGCTCGCGGCTGATGAGCCCAGCAGATCTTCGACAATTTGTTGACGTTTAACGGTTGGGATCTCGGGATCACCGAGCCCTTCACGCAGTTCGGGTGAACCTTCAAGCGCACGAGCGAAGCGGAAGAGCTCGTCTTCAACCCGCTCATGATCGCCTTCGGCCCGGGTCACAGCGAAGAGGGCTTCAGCATAAGCCGAAGCTTGATCTTCGAGCATCACAGCCTCCCGATGGTGGTCGAACCAAGCCTCTGCATTAGTTTGCAGACCCGACCTGGTTGATGTAGTTCTCAATCAATTCGCTCTGCGCCGCAGCATCGAGGTTGTGTTGTACAACCTGCTCAGCAGCACCGACCGCCAACTGAACAACGTCGGCACGCAAGTCGGAGAGAGCTTGAGACTTGATTGATTCGGCATCGGCATTGGCCTTTGCACGGATGTCAGCAGCCTCAGCATCGGCAGCCGCCTTTTGTGAAGACCGGTAGGCCTCGGCAGCAGCACGTGCTTCGTCCATGATTCGAGCCGACTCAGCTTCAGCATCGCCCAAAGACGCACGATAATCGGCCGCAGCCGCTTCGGCATCGAGGCGAGTGCGCTCGGCAGCTTCCAAATCTTCACGAATTCGGTCGCTACGAGCCTGCATAGCTTTGGTAATCAGGGGGAAGGCAAACTTGATACCAACACCCAACAACACCAAGAACGCAATGGTGACCCAAATCAGCTCAGCTGGGTCGGGCAATACCGGGTTCGGTGCCTCAATGCATTCTTCAGCAGCATCTTCAGCCTGGGCATAGGCTTCGGACTCGCTCATTCCCCCAGCGATCTGGGTGTGGAGCTCGTCTGCCACTTCAATAATACAACTACCAATGCTTTCTGAAGCGCTGGCAGGTGAGGCGAACCCAAACATGGTGACGACGAGCAAGGCTGTCGCCACGAGGGCATTTCGGATACGCACTATTGGTCTCCTAAGCGAACTTGAGCAGAATAAAGACCACGAAGCCGATAAGGGCCAACGCTTCAGCGAAGGCAATACCGAGGAACATATTGGTCTGGACGGTACCAGCGGCTTCAGGCTGACGAGCCATGGCCTGTACCGCCTGGCCTACGAGGTAACCGATACCGAGACCTGGGCCAATGGCAGCCAGGCCGTAGGCGACACCGGAGTAGAGGACGCCTTGGGCCTTTATGTAATCCGCACCGGATACGGCGATTTCCTGAGCAAGAACAGACAACATTGTGGTGTTGGTCTCCTGGATGTTTGGGGTACTACCTAATTTGGGAGATGATATGCGACGGTTTGTCGCGGGTTTGGTTTATTACCGTGATGCACGTTGACAAGCGAACTTATCTACGCCGGACATTAGTGCGCGGGGTTAATCGAACCACCAATGTAAACGCCGGTTAGGACAACGAAGATGTAGGCCTGCAAGAAGCCAGCCAACACTTCAAAGAGCCACACACCTAAGAGCATGGCGAACGGGAAAGGCAGGAACACGGCGTACCATTGCCCAACCCAGAGCGAAGCCGACAAGACAGCGAAGGTGGCCAAAAGAATGTGACCGGCCATCAAGTTGGCGAAAAGACGAACAGCGTGCGAGAACGGCCGAATCGCAAAGGTTGAGATGAACTCAATCGGCGTAACCAACACGTAAAGGAACTTGGGCAACCCTGGTGGGAAAAGGGCGTTGCGGAGGAAACCGCCCAAGCCTTGCACCTTGATGGCCTGGTAGATCCACACCACGTATACCAACAAGGCCAGGAACAGTGGACCTGCCATCCGGCCCGTCGAGGGCAAGATAATAGGTGGGATAACACCGGCCCAGTTGTTTAACAGTACGAAGAGGAACAAGAAGAATAAGAACGGCGTCCACACCAGACCGGCGGGGCCCATGGTTTGCATGATGATGCCGTCGCGGATGAACTGCACGGTGAGCTCGGCCACGTTTTGGGCACCAGTTGGCACCAAAGCCTTCTTACGTCCGGCGTAGAACACGAAGCCAAGGATCACAATTACGCTCAGGATGTTGATGAGCACAATCTTGTTGATGGCTAATGGCGTGCCGTCTAAGAAGATGTTCGGCCATTCAAAGAGATGGCTAATTGGGGGGAACGCTAGTGCGAACACGGGATGTGGTTACTCCTTGAGTTCCGAAGTAGCTGACGCAGTTGGTTTAAGACCTGGGTATGCCAGCGAGGCAGACACATAACGAGCCTCCCAAAAGAGGAGACCTAAGTGGGTGATGATAAGAGTTAACCCCATTGCGATGAGGTTTACCCAACTGAAATCTTTTACAAGTAGTACGGCTACCGTAATGAGACCTAAACGAAGGATGTAACCAAAGAGGGCTGCACCCATCACAAAGGCCAAAGAAATTCTTCCGGCGTAAGTTAACATAGCCGCGCTGAGCAGGAAGTTTAGAATTACTAAGCCCACTCCAAAAGCGGTTGACAAGGCGCCTGGTACGCCCCAAATTAGGCCGCCGATCAGAATGAGGACTGGGGCGACCTTAATCCCCCGCTTGGCCATGTCGCGAGCAATTTCACCCTCGGGTGAACGTTCATCGAACCTGCTCAACAACACGTTGTTGCTCATGGGAACACCTCTGCCCCATGGCCGTGCGTGGCATCAATGGCATTCATGGCATCGTTGCTAACGCTCTTATTGACGGCGCCGTGCTGAGCCGAAGTGTGCTCTTTTGCAGCCATTTCCGCTTCGAGTTCAGCTTCAAGTTCCATAGCACGTCGTTCCCAACGCGACGGAGGAACCGTTCGAGCGGCGGCCTTAGCGTGCCGTTGTGCTTCATCGTAACGCATTTGGGCTTTGTATCGCCATATCACCAGGCCAACCACGGTAGAGAGTGACAATACGGCGAAGGTGATGGTGAGGAAGGGCGTGAACCCTAAACGGCGGTCAAGCCAAAAACCGAAGAGGCCAAAAATAGTGGGTGAGCCCACCAGTTCAAACGCGATGGATAGGCCGTCACCATAAGTTCTAGTTGGTTCGCTTACTTGCGAGGACTCCACTATGTGCCTTTAGCCTTGGCTGCCAAGAAGCGTTCAAAACGCTTGTGAACGTTTGCGCAATCTATGAATTTTTAGCGCTCGATGCAAATCGGTTTGGTGTTTTCCCAGCTCAAAGAGGGTGTCCTTCGGCACAAGCGCTGCGAAATTCCCCCAACCAAATTCGCGGGAAATTCGAGTGTCAGCTCGCATGATAACTGGCTACTTTCCCGAACGAATCCCCGGGTGAAACAAGGTATAAAGCGCTAAAGCTAAAGCCGCAATACCGAGGGCCACTATCCCATTACCGGTGCCGTTATAGGCCGGGTACAACACGAAACCAGAAAGAATAGCGGTCCAGGTCCAAAGAATCGCCACGCTGCGCCACTGTCCATGTCCTAACCGCATGAGTCGATGGTGAAGATGGTTTTTGTCGGGTGCGGCGGGGCTGATCCCCGAAAACGCTCGGCGGATGATGGACACCCCGGTATCGATAATGGGAACTCCCAAAATAACAATCGGGATAAACAAGGGGGCATAGAAAAAGAAGGTTTGACCACTGAAGGGATCGGCGGTGCGACCGCCCACCGAGATTGTGGCCGCCGCCAGCATTAGACCCAGCATTAAGGCACCGTTATCGCCCATCATTATCTTGGCCGGATGCACGTTCCAAGGTAGAAAACCAATGCACATGCCAAAAAGAATGACTGCCAACAGTGGCCCCAAGCTGTAGCCCTCAATCAGGCCGTTGTTCACCAACAAATCGGAGTACATAAAGAAGGCGGCGGCGGCAATGGCCACAATGCCTGCTGCTAAGCCGTCTAGGCCGTCGATAAAGTTGATGGCGTTCGCCATACCCGCCACCCAAAGCACAGTGAAAACGGCTGAAAGATCGGGCGAAAGAACATATAGGTCGCCGAGGCCCAGGCTTTCACCAAAGGGAATACGAAAGTTCAAAATCGTGACGCCAGCCAACGATAATATGCTGCCCGCCAGCACAATGCCCGCTGCTTTAGCCGGTGCCGAAAGCCCGTCGTGGAGTGATTTCGGGCTAGCAGCCGACTTGCGGTACTCGTCGCCACTGCCCACCGCGTGAATCACAAAAACCGCAATGATCAGGCCTAAAGCCTCGGTGCTAACGTCAAAAACCAGGTCGAAGCTGCCGCTGCCCCAAGCCGCCAACATTCCAGCCCAAAAGCCCACCAGCATGCCCACTCCGCCCAAAGTGGCCAAGGGCCGGGTGTGCACTTTGCGTTCGCTGGTGGGTACCACCAAATTAAATCGACGCGCGACCGCCAAGGTCAGCCCAGTAGCCATCCAGGTGGTCACGGTAGTAACACCAAGCACCAGCCAATATGGCCCCCAGCTATTCATGTGTCACTACCGTTTGAATATTCTTCGACGCCCAGCTGCCTTACCCAGCTTGGCCTACGGATAAGGAACGAACTTGGCACACAAGGCAGCCACCTCGTCACGAATCTGTGCCAAAGCACTCTCGTCACTGCGGTTACGCAAGGCCCGGGTGATAAGTGAAGCAATAATCTCCATCTCGGGTTCCTGCATACCTTGAGTGGTGACAGCCGGAGTTCCGATGCGCAACCCACTGGTCACAAACGGTGAACGTGGATCGTCAGGGATAGCATTCCGATTAAGCGTGATACCGGCGCGATCGAGCACCTCTTGCGCCGCCTTACCGGTGAGCTCGGCGTCGAATGGCCGCAGGTCAAGCAACATTAGATGGTTGTCGGTACCGCCCGAGATTAAACGGAAACCAGACTTACCCAAAGCGTCAGCTAAAGCTTTAGCGTTGGCCACAATCTGACGGGCATAAACACCAAAATCGGCGTGTGCAGCTTCACGGAAAGCAATGGCCTTAGCCGCGATCACATGCTCTAGGGGGCCACCCTGCAACCCAGGGAACACGGCTTTGTCGATAGCCGCCGCGTGTTCGGCACGAGTCAAAATGCATCCGCCACGAGGGCCACGCAAGGTTTTGTGGGTCGTGAAGGTGACGACATCGGAATATGGCACCGGGTTGGGGTGCACACCCCCGGCAATCAAGCCCGCAATGTGGGCAGCGTCGAACATCAACAATGCACCCACCTCATCAGCAATTTCACGCAGAGGCTCAGGTTCGATGATCCGCGGATACGCCGTGGCACCAGCCACGATCATCTTTGGTTTGGCACTAATGGCAACCTCACGAATGGCGTCGTAATCAAGACGTTCATCGCTGGGGGTCACTCCATAAGGCACAAAATTGTAGAGGCGACCTGAAATATTCACCGGGGAACCATGCGTTAGGTGGCCTCCATGGTCGAGACTCATACCCAATACCGTGTCGCCAGCTTCCAAGAATGCCAGGTAGACGGCCAAGTTGGCGTTGGCGCCAGCATGAGGTTGCACGTTGGCATGTTCGGCACCAAAAAGCTCGCACACCCTCTTGCGGGCTAGGTCTTCGGCCTCGTCAATGACCTGGTTACCGCCATAATAACGCTTACCGGGATAACCCTCAGCGTATTTGTTGGTAAGGACCGAACCCGTAGCCGCGATGACCGCCGGTGAGGTGAAGTTCTCAGAGGCGATCAGTTGGATAGTGGTGTTTTGGCGTTCAAGTTCGCGATCCAGAATTTCACTGAGTTCAGTGTCGGGATCGTTGGTGGATGGCCAGGGCATCAAGACTCCTCAATGGCTGCAATTTGATCTAACCGGCGCTGGTGGCGACCGCCTTCAAAGGGTGTGGCCAACCAAAGCTGAAGGATTTCTTCGGCTAGCCCTTCTGCCACGATACGCCCTCCTAAAGACAGAACGTTGGCATTGTTGTGTTCTCGAGACATTCGAGCTGTATACAAATCATTGCAAAGTGCTGCCCGGGCACCCTTAACTTTGTTGGCAGCAATCTGTTCACCCTGTCCACTACCCCCTATCACAATGCCGCGCTCGGCCTGGCCAGCTACTACGGCACGGGCAACGTCGGCACAAATGGGCGGATAATCAACCGACTCCAGAGAGTCGGTACCAAGGTCGATGACTTGAATTCCCTGAGCTTCCAACACGCTCTTCAAGTGCTCTTTTAGTGTGAAACCGGCGTGATCGGCCCCAATAGCAACAACCGAGACGGCCTCTGAAGCGGCGGTATCGGCACTCACTGACGATGATTTTTCTGCGGGAGATGGTTCTGTAGCCACGGGCGGATACTAGTAAGTGCCCGAACAAATCTCACGATCGCGAGCACCCCTATCTCGCCGGTGGCGAAAACCGACTAGACATTAGGGTTGTGAAACCACAATCTTTAAACCCACGCACTCCGGTGGTAGTAGGTGCTGGGCAGCTAAACCTCACTGGCGATGAGGCAGTTGGTGAACGTACCGACCCGATTCGTATGATGGCAGAAGCTACCCGACTTGCAGCCGCTGACGCTGGTGCCAATTCATTAATCGACAAGCTGACCTCGGTACGGATTGTGAACATTTTATCGGTTCGCCACCCCAATCCGGGCCGTGTTCTGGCGGATGAACTAGGTGTCAACCCGCACGATACGGCGTTGTCACCAGTTGGTGGAAACAGCCCCCAGAGCCTGGTTAACCATGCCTGTATAGATCTGCTTACCGGCAGCGACGAAGTTATTTTGATCGCTGGTTGTGAACCGTGGCGCACGCGTCAAAGCGCACAACGATCGGGCCAAGCCCTACCTTGGATTCCAGCCGACCCTGACATGAAACGGGCTCGACGAACCAGCCCCGAGATGGCCATGAGCCACGAGGCTGAGATCGCCTTGGGCATTGGTATGCCTATTCAGGTTTACCCCATTTTTGAAACGGCTATTCGAGCCGCTTCTGGCAACAGCCCCGAAGAGCATTTAACCCAAATTGGAGAACTCTGGTCGCGTTTTGCTGAAGTCGCAAAATCGAACCCCTATGCTGCTGAACAGGGCGGATTCAGCGCTGAAGAAATTATTACTCCAAGTGCCTCCAACCGCTGGATTGGCTACCCGTACACAAAATGGTTGGTGTCGAACGACCGGGTCGATCAGTCTGCGGCGCTGATATTAACCACGGTTGAAACGGCCAATGCCCTTGGCATTTCGTCTGACCGTTGGGTGTTTCCACACACCGGGACTGACACCGCCGAAGCACTGGTGTCACAACGTGACCGTCTCGATCACTCCCCCGCCATTCGCATTGGCGGACACCGGGCACTAGAGCTTGCCGAAGTTGATGTAGACGACATCGCCCATCTAGACGTTTATTCTTGTTTCCCTTCGGCCGTGCAAATTGCTGCTACCGAGTTGGGCTTGGGCCTTGATCGTCAACTAACCGTGACCGGCGGACTAACTTTCGCTGGTGGACCGTGGAACAACTATGTCACCCATTCCATTGCCACCATGGTTAACAAGCTACGTGAAGACGCTGGCTCGAAGGGCTTCATTACCGCGAACGGCGGCCTCATCTCAAAACACGCTTTTGGGGTGTATTCGACCACCCCACCAACCGACAATTTCCGTTACGAGTACCCCCAAGATGAGGTTGATGCCATACCCGGTCGCGAAGTGAGTATGGACTATGAAGGCCCAGTAAACATTGAGGCTTACACCGTTCTACACGACCGCGACCTAGCGCCCAGCCAGGCTATTTTGACGACTCTCAACCCCGAGGGCGAACGACGCTGGGCTACCAGCGACGATGCCGATACCATGGCGTGGCTGGTGGCTAATGAGGGTGGCGGACATTCAGCAGTAGTCCGTGAGAACAGCCTTCACCTAAATCTCTAGGCGATCGCGACGCTACAAAGCTTCTACCTAACTCGAAGCGGTGCCGCCGCGGTTTAACCGCGGCGGGCCCGACTAGCGTTCGGCGCGAGCGTTCAGAATGGTCAGAACCTTGTCACGAGCCTTGGGCATTTCGTCAAGCAACTGCTTAAAGGAGCGGGCGTCGAAGGCGGCCAGAACCATGGGCGTTTCAGCCACCACGGTGGCGTTGCGAGGAACGTGACCGATCAACGCCATTTCACCCACCATCGTGCCAGCATGCAATGAAGCCACATGGGTTCCCGAGGCGTAAACCCCGGCGGTGCCTTCAACGATCACATAGCAAACATCACCCACGCGACCTTGTTCGGTGAGCTCGGCCCCAGCTTCGGCGTTGACTTCTTTGGCTAAGGCGGCAACACGGGCTAGTTCATCAGCGGTGAAACCCTGAAAAAACTCGACCTCAGATAGCCATTCGGCATCGGCCTTTGCTTTGCGACCAAACATTGGGACCCCCAAAGATAAACTTGTTCGGCCTCATGGCCGCATGGAACTAATCACTTTAGATGACCTGGGCGTGAGCGCGAAGCCTAGCCACTAACATCCTTATTCTACCGCTCATATCGCGTCTGGTTTCGGCACTTTCAAAACCGGCCTGCCGTGCTAATTCCAAAGCTGCATCGCCCTGCTGGGGCGCAATTTCAACCACCAAAACGCCTTGTGGTGCCAGCCAATTAGGCGCCTCGGCCACGATGGTCGCAATGTCGGCTAAGCCTTCGTCTTCAGCGAATAAAGCCTGGTGAGGTTCCCAGGCCAACACCTGGGGGTCAACCTCATCATCAGGTGCTACATAAGGCGGGTTGGCAACCACCAAGGTCACCTCACCCCGAAGCGACTCGGGCAGTGGCTCGAACCACGAGCCTTCCAGAATCCGAACCCTGGTAGCAGCTCGGCCCAGTCCCGCTAGGTTGGCCCGTGCCACTAAAGCCGCATCGGCACACAATTCGGTTGCCCACACAGCCACACCTTCACGTTCCGCGGCTACCGACAAGGCAATGGCACCCGAACCGGTGCCCAAATCAACCATCACTGGTGAGTGGATTGGAAACGGCATGGCTTCGGTAGCGCGGTCGAACTCGGCCAGGGCCACCTCTACTACTTCTTCAGTTTCAGGCCGGGGAATCAAAACTCGCTGGTCAACTAGCAATTCCAGGGTTCGAAAGCCCCACACTCCCAACACATATTGCAGCGGTTCACCCGCTTCTCGACGAGCCAACATCATGTCAAAGAATCCAACACCGCGTTCGGTGGCGGAGGAGTCCAGTTCCAAAATGTATTCAGCGCCACTAGTACCGGTAGCCCGCTCGATAATCCGACGAGCCTCATTCGCCGGATTGGCCACTCCGGCTTGGGCTAGGCGAGCTTCGGCCTCTTTTAGAAACACCCGCCAATGGGTACCGTTACCGCTCTTAGGCATCTTCGGCTAGCGCCCGAGCACGTTCGTCAGCCACTAAGGCGTCCATGATTTCGTCTAATTCACCCGCCAAAACCTTGTCGAGCTTATAGAGAGTCAACCCAATCCGGTGATCGGAAACCCGGTTTTCTTTATAGTTATAAGTTCGAATCTTTTCAGATCGTCCACCACCACCAACCTGATCGCGGCGTTGCTCGGAAGATTCTTGTGCCTGTCGATCTTGTTCCAGCTTCAACAGCCGAGAACGAAGCACCTGCATGGCCTTAGCCCGGTTCTGCAGCTGGCTCCGCTCGTCTTGCATCGCCACCACGACGCCAGTGGGCTTGTGGGTGATGCGTACCGCAGAGTCAGTTACGTTGACGTGCTGACCACCCGCTCCTGACGAGCGATAAATATCGATCTGCAGATCGTTAGGATCGATTTCAACCTCGACCTCTTCGGCTTCAGGCATAACAGTAACGGTGGCTGAAGAGGTATGAACTCGACCTTGGGATTCAGTGACCGGCACCCGCTGTACCCGGTGCGGGCCTCCTTCGTGTTTCATACGGCTCCAAACCCCGTCGCCTGAAAGCAGCACGGTGGCTTCATTGAGCCCGCCCATATCAGAGGAATCAGTGTTTAGAACCTCAAACTTCCAACCCAGCCGATTGGCGTATCCGTGGTACATCTCAAAGAGAACCCTGGCGAATAGGTTGGCTTCTTCCCCACCTTCTGCACCACGGATTTCGAGAATAACGTTTTTGTCGTCGTTGGGATCTTTCGGCAGCATGAGGGTGCGAAGTTCGTCGTTGAGTCGCTCGATGTCCTCTTTTGCCGATTCAACCTCAACCCTCATGGCTTCACGGTCGTCGCCACTGGCTTCTGAGAGCATCTCACGAGCCACTTCCAAATCTTCGCTGCGGCTACGTAACTCACGTGAGCGTTCAACGATGGCCTCTAGCTCGCGATATCGCTTAGCCACCTCGCTGTAGCGGGTGTGGTCGGCAATAACAGTGGGATCAGCCAGACGGGCTTCTACCTCTTCGAACTCCTGCTCAAGGGCTGACAAACGATCTAACACAATAAGAGACTACCCGCCTATGGCGTTGCGCCCGACCATTCCCCTTCCACGGGGATCATCTGGCCCGGCTGTTTTAATAGGTTCATTATTCGCCGAGTGACCGCGAAGTCATCGCTCGGTGGTACCACCAAAATCAACTTGGCGGATGGGTTCAAACGTGCTCTGGCGTCGGCTGCTTCCACCACCGCTTCGAGGTTGACTCCAGTGCTAGTTACCACCACCAGAGGCTCGCCTTCTTTGGTTACGCCCTGGGCCACCGCAACAGCATTTTCTTTAAGCCCGCCTCTGGCGACGGCACCTGGCGCAACCACCAGCTCTTCGGCGCCAACCAAATCCGGGTTCATAAGAAGCTGTGCACGCAACCAACGTTCCCTCGCTAAACGGTTTAGGGGATGTGGTTCGGCCCCTGGACGGCGAATTTGGCGCACCTGTTCAGACACCCGCGCTAGAGCCTCTTCAACACTTACGTCGGAGTGCATCAAGGCGAAAGCTTCCCGGTCAAAACGTCCGATGCCGACTTCAACCCGTGCCTCTACGCCGCGGCCCTCGTCGATGCTGGGTTCAACAATGCGGGCGACTTCAAGACCCCGAATTTCTCCGATGACCTGTCCGTCTTCAACCACGACCTCTAGGGCCGCATTGCTTAGTAATGGAACTAAAGCCAAAGCTGATGCACTTGGTTCGCGAGCTATTTCGTACGATAGGGGCGAAACGCTGTGCAACGAGTTGTCGGCCATTTGCCAAATGTTGATTGGCGGCTTGAACAGTTTGGCTTGTCGGGCAAGAACCGCTAACCGATCTAGGTCTTCGTCAGCTTCAAAGACCACCTCGATGCTCGTAGGGTTGTGTGTGGATGCCCATGCCAGCACGGCACCCAACCCCACCTGATCGGCTGAGGCAGGGAAGCCAAAGATGCGCCCTTCATCGCCGGCGATCGCACCGGTAGAACCGAATACCGACCAGTCGGAGGCGGCTATGTCGAGGTGAAAATGGTCGCGAACGAGCGCCGCGGCACGTAATGCAACCAGTGCCGCTTGACGCGTCGGATTTAGCACCACAGTCTTTATGACCTAGGTCGTTTTAGGCGGCGGTTTTATTCGCCGTTTTCCTCGGCACCGGCATTGCGGCTGCGACGGCCATAGCGGCGCTCGAAGCGGTCGATGCGTCCACCAGTGTCAACCAGCTTTTGCTTGCCGGTGTAGAACGGGTGGCATTCGCTGCACAGCTCTGAGCGAAGTTCGGTGGCCGTGGACCGAGTCTTGAACGTGGCACCACATGAGCAGTGCACTTCAACTTCGTGATAATCGGGATGAATATCGGCCTTCATTAAATCTCCAAGCTAAATGAGGGGGCGGTAGATGGTCTCACGTAAGTACAACAAGAATCTATTCCTTGTCTACATTCCAGTAGCTGACTTCGCTACCTCTTCAAGGAACTCTTCGTTGCTACGGAAAGTCTTCATGCGGTCAATCAGCATTTCCATGCCTGCAGCCGGGTTTCCTTCGGCGCTCAGAGCAGAAAGCACACGTCGTAGCTTCCAAATCTGGTTCAGCGCCTTGCGGTCAATCAGCAGTTCTTCATGACGAGTACTGGAAGCGTCGATATCAATGGCCGGGAACACTCGCCGTTGGGCCAGGTCGCGGTCCAGTTTCAGCTCGAGGTTGCCGGTGCCTTTGAACTCTTCAAAGATCACCTCATCCATCCGCGAGCCGGTTTCTACCAACGCCGTGGCCAAAATAGTGAGGGAACCACCTTCCTCCACATTTCGAGCAGCCCCGAAAATCTTCTTAGGTGGGTACAACGCCGCGGCATCAAGCCCACCCGACATTAAACGCCCGGTCGGAGTTGCGGTCAGGTTGTAGGCGCGAGCTAACCGGGTGATGCCATCGAGCATTATCACCACGTCTTGGCCAACCTCAACCATGCGCTTGGCTCGTTCCAGCGCAAGTTCGATCACCTGGACATGCTCTTCGGCGGGACGGTCAAAAGTTGATGCAGCCACTTCGCCAGTCTTTAACCAACGGCGCATATCGGTAACTTCTTCCGGCCGCTCATCGATCAGAAGAACAATCAGATGAACTTCCGGATTATTGGTTTCAATAGCTCGGGCAATTTCCTTCATGACCGTGGTTTTGCCGGCCTTGGGGGGCGCCACAATCATGCCTCGCTGGCCTTTACCAATGGGTGCCACCATGTCGATGATGCGCGTGGTCATGTTGTAAGGATCATCGCGTGATTCCAGCTTGAGAGGCTCATCGGGAAACAGCGGCGTTAACTCTTCGAAGCGGGGACGAGCGACCACATCGTCGATGGCCACACCGTTGATCGAGTCGATACGCATAAGGGCCGGGTTGCGTTCATTTCGCGTGGCTGCCCGACTTGCCCCGATGATGAAATCGCCCTTACGTAGCGCGAATTGGCGGGTTTGTTTCACCGACACGTACACGTCTTCACGAGTGGGCAAGAAGCCATTCACCCGCAAAAAACCATAGCCTTCGTCGCGAAGGTCGAGCAGTCCTGCCACTTCCACTGGCTCTTGGGGAGTTTGGTCGTCTTGACCCGAACGATCGCGGTTACGACCACGGCGGCTGCGACGACGATTTGCTTGGTCTTCGTCGTCACCATTGCTGTCACTTTGGTCGTGGCCTGAATGGTCACGGCTGCTGTCTTTAGAATCGCGCTGGTCACGAGAATCTTTGTTGTCGCGAGTGTCTTTTTGGTCGCGGGTGGCGCTTTGGCGCGATGAGCCTGACGAACCCGATGAAGAGGCACCCCGCTGTGGCTGATTACTTTGGGCGGAACGCGACTCTCGGGTGGAACCGCGGTCTCCTTCGCCTCGCTCACGCTCGCTGCGATCGCCTCGGTCACTGCGGGAAGCTGCGTCTCGGCTTGGTTGAGCAACTTCTTCACGGTTGGTTTCAGTTTTGCTCGAACGACCGGCTTGGTTGCTAGCGCTCTCATCCTCGGTGCTGGCGTCGGTTTTCGACCGGGTTGATGCCGCTTTGGACGAGGAGCTGCTCTTAGGAGCGCCCTGATCCTGCAATTCGGCCACGGCCTCGTTAAGAGTTGGTTGGCGGCTGGTGTCGGGCCCTAACGCCGTTGCGATGATGAGATCGATTATTTCTGCTTTACGACTCCGCGAACCGGGTTTGGCCCCCATGGCTTTAGCGATAGTCATTAATTCAGTGCGGTCTTTACCTTCTAAGGTTGAACGCTCGAGTGCCTGTGGCTGCTCGCTCACCTACTCCTCTTTCATGATTTGATTGGTAGGTCATAGACGTGCCAGTGCCTTCACAAATGTGGAAACCGACAGTCTGCAACAGATCGAATTGGAATGCTCACGAGGTGACACCCACCTGAGAGATCAGATGATGACGCACACCTGCAATACTCGCCTCTACATTAGCGAGCCAATGCCATGGGGTACAACCACCCATAGCCAGGTTTCATTCCCGTTCGTGGCCTAGAGGAACTCGCCAACCTCAAGGTCGAGCCCTTGTTGACCGTGACGTTCAGCCATGGCTGTGAACATGGCATCACCACGTTCATCAGCACGAACCGACATTGAGGCGATCACGGCCATAAAGAAACCAGACATTGAATAGCACCGGTAATCATCCCAACAATCAGACCATTCGTAGCCCTTAACACCCTGATTGACCAGGTTGGTGTAATACCGCTCTACCAGGGCTTTCTCAGAAACTCGTCGATCTTTCGTCAATAAGCCGGCCCCTAAGAAGTACGCCAAGTCGGCGGTACCAACACCCAGTGACACGGTTTGCCAGTCGACGGTGGTTACTTTGGTGACTAAACCGTCTTTGTCGTATGAGAAAAGTAGATTGTCTAAACGGAAATCACTGTGGGTGAGGGTGTGAGGCCCCTGTTCACGTCGTTTCGACCACGTGATGAAATTTTCACCAAAGGTCGCCCCTAGGGCCATAACCTCGCTGCTCAGGCGTTCACCAAAACGCTCCACAAAACCCGGCCAAAGCATGGAATATAACGCACCCATGGTGGCGCGTCCTTCGTCGCTAGAAATATTGAGCCACGAAATTTCGCTAAGTTTGGGACTATTCCAATAAGGCACGTGCAGGCCTACTAATTCGTCAATGGCCAACTCGGCCCTAGCGGGCGAACAACCTTCCAGCTGATCGCCTTGTTCTGCCGGGGCCAGATCTTCAAACATGAGCGTAGATAGGTGGCTCTCTTCGTCGTGCTCAACACGGAAACATCGTGGAATTGTGATGTTTACGGTGGGCGCAAGTTGGGCGTAGAACCGGGCCTCTTTGTCGTAGGTGCTCATAAGGATTCCTGTAGAGCGGCTCGACTCATCGGGCGATGGAAATTTGATGACAACGCTTGGTGGTGCTTCTGGCTCTTCAGAGTCGTATTGCAGCTGGTAGCGCATGTTGTGGCCTACCTGGCCAGTACCGATGGCATCGGCCGCAAAGCCAACCACCGACGCCGTTTTCAAGACGTCGGCTTCACGTAGTGCCGAGGTAAGCCAACCAGCGTCGACATCTTCAATTTCGCAAAGCGAATTTTTCACGACCGTTCTCGCCATAGGCGCTTGACCTTAGCGCAGTTTGTGAGGCGTAGGTCACACCTTTGTAGTCAAAGTGGTTTTGGCTTTTGGGGGCATGGCCTGGCGAATCGGCCTACGCTACCGGTGTGCTTAACCCATTAGATGACTATCCGATTCATCAGACGCCTGAACCGCTAGCCCATTTTTTTGGTGGCAGTCGCAACGCTTACGATCGTTACTTTTTCAATGGCTACACGCCTGATGGTGAAGTGTTTTTTGCTGTTGCAATGGGCTTTTACCCCAACCGACATGTAATTGACGCCTCAATCTCGGTGTTGGCGGGCGGCCAGCAAAGATCACTGCACGCCTCGGGGCGGATGCCCCATGACCGCACGGAAACCCAGATTGGGCCCATCAAGATCGAAATTATCGAACCGTTACGAACCTTCCGAATTGTGGTAAACGACCAGGAACGCGGTTTTGAAGCAGACCTGGTTTTCACCGCGCGAACGGCGGCCGAAGAAGAGCCCCGCTTTACCCAGCACTCTGGCACCAGCGTGGTCTTTGATTACACCCGCCTAACTCAATGGGGCTCTTGGAGCGGCAGCCTAAGTGTTGACAATAATTCCTGGCTGCTTGACCCCGAAAAAGTGCTGGGTTGTCGTGACCGTTCCTGGGGCATCCGCCCGGTGGGTGAACCTGCTGGGGGCGTACCGGCCGGACCGCCCCAATTTTTCTGGCTTTGGGCACCGCTCAACTTCGACGACTTCTGCACCCATTTCGCCTCTAACGAGTATGCGGACGGCCGACCCTGGAACCGTTCGGGCACTATCTTGCCGGTGCTCGACTCACCCGCCGCTCCAGTCTTGGTACCCCAAGGAGCCGGCGAATCGATGAAAGATGCCGAGTGGCACATCGATTGGGAACCAGGCACCCGTAGAGCCCTTGGCGCGACCATCACGCTTATTCCCTGGCGAGGTGAAGCAGAAGTGATTGAGCTAGAACCAATTGTCACTTTCCAAATGGGTGGCCTGGGCTACCTACACCCAAAGTGGAACCACGGGGTTTGGCACGGCGAGTTGGTGGTTGAAGACGAAACTTGGACGGTGGCTGACCTCGATCCACTTGATCGTCATAATGTGCACATTCAACAGCTGGTACGCGCTCGTTGGGGTGAGCGAGTTGGACTAGGTGTACTTGAACAACTGGTGCTTGGTCCCCACGAACCTGCTGGCTTCACCGGGGTGCTAGACGGCGCCAAATAACACTAAAATCTAACTGCCCCACCAAGCGATAATCGCCAGGCAGGCCAAAGCCAAATTCCGCCACAATTCACGGCTTGAAAGTGGCGAGGCTGTAGCCTGCCCAAAACAGGCGCAAGGGGCCGTGTTGCCACCGAGCAGCTGTGCGCCAAGGAACGCGCTGAAGATGACCAGCAGCACGAACGCCATCGGAGCGCCCAATGCTGGCACGGCTAGCAACAGCACCGCCACCACCAACTCGACGATTGGAACAACCCGAGACAACAGCAAAGGCACTGGTAAATGAAGCGCCCGAAAGCTGTCACTGGTACGAGCCGGGGCCCGCAGCTTGGCGACGGCCGCCCACACAAAGATGGCGGCCAAAGCTACAGCCGCTAGCAAAGCAAGCACAGCCACAATGGGCTCGCTCGCTAACGGGCCGTGAAGTTGGCCACATACGTTTTTATAGCGGCCAGATCGTTAGGAAGTTCGTCCAAATGCTCGGGACGATCAAAAAGGTCAGCTACTGCTTCGGGCAGCTCGGGTTTCACCCCGATCGCTTCGTTCACCGCTTCGGGGAACTTGGCAGGATGGGCGGTGGCTAACACCACCATGGGCGAAGTGGCGTCACCCCGATGCGCCTTGGCGGCACCCACCCCCACCGCAGTATGAGGATCAATAATTTTGCCAGTGCTCTCATAGACCTCGCGCATGGTGGTCAAAGTTTCTTGATCATCAAGCCGTGAACCGCTGAACGTTTCGGCAAAGCGGCCAAACATGGCCGGTGGCAGCACCACACGGCGATCCAGACGAAAACGTTCCATTAACTCCTGCACCGCTTCGCCGTTGTGATCGAGCATGTCAAAAATTAGGCGTTCAAAATTTGAGGAAACCTGAATATCCATGGCCGGGCTGAGGGTGGCGGCTACTTCACCCATAGCCATTTCTCCGGTGGCTAAGGTGCGGGTCAGGATGTCGTTGCTGTTGGAACCAATAACAAGCTGGCGAATGGGCACACCCATGCGCATAGCACCATAACCAGCGTAAACGTTGCCAAAGTTTCCGGTTGGCACGGCGAAGGAGACGGGCTGGGCCAAGGCACGTTGGGCTGTCACGTAGTAAACCGTTTGCGCCATTACTCGAGCAAAGTTGATGGAGTTAACCGCTGACAAACGCTGCGCTTGACGGAACTCGGTGTCGGCAAACATAGCTTTCACCATGTCTTGGGCATCATCGAAAGTGCCTTCAATGGCAACATTTCTGACATTCGGGGCGTCAACCGAAGTCATGAAACGGCGCTGCACCTCCGACACTTTGCCCTTGGGATGCAAAATTACAACGTCGATAGCTTCTCGTTCTCGTAGAGCCTCAATAGCCGCGGCCCCAGTGTCGCCGGAAGTGGCCCCAACGATTGTTACCCGCTCACCGCGTTTGGCCAGTTCATAGTCAAAAAGGCGCCCAACTAGCTGCAAGGCCACGTCTTTGAAAGCCAGTGTAGGCCCATGAAAAAGCTCTAGAAGATAAAGCCCAGGTTCCAGCTCTATTAGAGGCACCACTTCAGGATGCGAAAATGTGGAATAGGCATCGGCGACCATGGCTGCAAAATCGTCTTCAGGAATGCTGCCTTCCACGAATGGATACATAACAGCCGTGGCTACCTCGGCGTAGGTTGAAGCCGACGCAGGGATAGATAATTCGGGCCAACGCTCGGGCACGTAAAGGCCACCATCGCTTGCTAAGCCAGCCAGTAAAACATCGGCGAAACCCAAAACCGGTGCCACACCCCGGCTGCTTCGATATTGCATAGACACGTTAGTTTTCTTCCTGCCGATTTTGCGCGGTGGGCTCTTCATCATGATCAATTACCCGCAGCACGCTCACTACCCGTAGAACAGAATCGAGTTCACGCACCTCGGTAAGAGTCTGCTGAACGGCAGCTTCACTAGCGTCGTGGGTAATGAAAACCAAACGGGCCTCTTCGCCATAACCACACTGTTCCATGGAACGAATCGACACGTTATGAGCACCAAAAACACCGGCAACAGCCGCCAACACTCCAGGGCGGTCGGCTACATAAATGTTGACGTAGTACTGGGTGTGCATAGCGTCGATTGGCCGAATCTTGAACTCGCTGGTTTGCGATTGAATTGCTCGTTTTCCAGTGCGACAATTCACGGCGGCGTCGATAACGTCACCCAAAACAGCTGAAGCAGTGGGATTGCCACCAGCCCCACGCCCGTAGAACATCAACTCGCCAACGGTTTCACCTTCCACAAAGACGGCGTTGAACGAATCACGCACCGATGCCAGCGGATGGTGGACCGGCAACATTGCAGGATGGACCCGCACCGCGATTTCGGGGCCCTCTTTGGTGTCGAAGCGTTCTGCAATAGCCAACAGCTTCACTACGTAACCTAACCGAGCCGCAAAAGCCAAGTCATCAGGGGTGATGTCGGTAATGCCTTCGCGATAGACATCACCTGCCACCACATCGGCCCCAAAGGCAATCGAAGCCAATATTGCTGCTTTTGCCCCTGCGTCAAAGCCTTCCACATCGGCGGTTGGGTCACGTTCGGCATAACCCAACGCTTGGGCCTCGGCCACAGCTTCGGCAAACGTGCTGCCTTCTTCGGTCATACGGGTTAGCACGTAGTTGGTAGTGCCATTCACAATGCCCATAACACGGGTGATGTCTTCACCAGCTAACGAACGCTGCAAGGGTCGGATGAGTGGAATGCCACCAGCCACAGCGGCTTCAAAAAGCAGGTCAACCCCAGCGTCATGGGCCAGTTTCATCAACTCGGCACCATAATTAGCCAAAAGTTCTTTGTTGGCGCTCACCACCGGC
The DNA here is from genome assembly GCA_041676705.1 of Acidimicrobiia bacterium. Lineage (NCBI taxonomy): Bacteria > Bacillati > Actinomycetota > Acidimicrobiia > Acidimicrobiia bacterium. The sequence goes on along the minus strand of JBAYRL010000007.1, from coordinate 57,017 downwards.
TTGTGGGCGACTAGTGCTTCGGTGACCAAAGTTCGGGCGGGCTCAATGCCACCAATTAGCTCCACTACCAAATCGATATTGGGGTCATTGACTACGGCCTCGGCGTCGTGGGTCAGTAGTTCGGCATCGATGCTCACCCCACGCTCCCGCGACAAATTGCGCACCGCGACCTGAGTAATTTCCAAGTCAACGCCATGGCGTTTGGCAATAGTCTCGCGGCGGTCGTTGACCAAACCCACAAAGGCAGCACCAACGTTGCCCGCGCCCAACACACCAATACGCACCAATGACGCTTCCATATCTTCCACGTTAGTCGAGCCCCGAGGGGCATTTACCCATTACAAATCGAGCTTTAGCAAGTCGTCGTAGGTTTCACGACGTACCACCAAACGAGCCTTCCCGTCGGCCACAAACACCACCGGCGGGCGTAGAACCTTGTTGTAGTTGGAACCCATCGAATGGCCATAGGCACCAGTGACCGGGGTTACTAGAATGTCATCGACTGCAACATCGGTGGGCACAAAGCCTTCCTTCACCAGCACATCGCCACTTTCACAGTGCTTGCCGACTACTCGCACCGCCCGCTCACGGGCTGCCAAGGGCGAACGAGCCAGAAACGTCTCGTAGCCCGAGCCATAAAGCACCGGCCGCGGGTTGTCGCTCATGCCGCCATCAACAGCTAGGTAAGTGCGAATTCCGGGGAGTTCTTTGATGGTGCCCACGGTGTAGGCTGTGACCGCGGCCGCCGCCACGATTGAGCGTCCCGGCTCGGCATTCACCGAAGCTGTTATGCCAGCTTCTCGACAGGCGCTGGTAATTGCTGCCCCCCATTCGGTAATGGTGCTCGACGTTTCCTCCTCAACATAAGCCACGCCCAAACCTCCACCCACCGAGAACTCGGGCAAACCGAATTCGTTGATGGTGGGGGCCAACAAGGCCACCGCTTTGTGGAAAGAATCGACCGCAAAAACCTGGCTGCCGATGTGCATGTGTGTGCCCACCAAATTGTAGGCCGGTAAGGCTTTAGCCCGAGCTAAAGCCTCATGAGCAGCGCCCGAGGCTAAGCCGAAGCCAAACTTGGAATCGTCTTGGCCGGTTTGTACGAACTCATGGGTGTGCGCCTCGATGCCTGGCGTTATGCGAATCAACACCGCCGGTGGGGTTGCACCCGCAGCCACCAAAGCCTCAATACGGTCCATCTCATCAAAGGAATCAATGACGATGCGGCCCACACCTTCAGCCATGGCCATAGCCAGCTCGGCGGTTGACTTGTTGTTGCCATGTAGTACTAGGCGTGAGGCTGGCACCCCAGCCGCCAGAGCTACCTGTAGTTCTCCGCCGGTAGCAACATCGATATGCAAGCCTTCTTCATGAGCTAGCTGTGCCATGGCCTTGCACAAAAAAGCCTTGGCGGCATACGCCACGCCATCTCCAAAGGCGCTCACCGCCTCACGGGCACGGGCCCGCAAATGGGCTTCATCGTAAATAAAGACCGGGGTACCAAACTCGGCCACCAATTCGTCTAGACGACAGCCCCCAATCGACAACATGCCATCGGTTTCAATAGCGGCGGTGTCGGGTAAGAGACGAAACGGAATTGGACCGCGCCCAGTTTGTGCTGCGGGAATGGGATTCACATTGACTCCGGCGCGCTAACACCCAAAAGGCCAAATCCGATCACCAATCCAACTCGGGTAGCTTCCACTAACCACAGGCGAGCTTGGGTCAACTCGGCGGGTACATCGTCACCAATCACGTAACAATCGTGGTAGAAACGGTGGAAACGACCGGCTAGTTCACGCAGCCATACCGTTACACGGTGGGGGGCCCGATCGTTACAGGCGGTGGTCAAAATATCGGGCAGTTCGAATAGTGTCCGCAGCAGATCAAGTTCGCGGTCGTGGTTCAGAATCGACAGGTCAACTTCATCCAAGGGTTTCCGCTCTACACCTCGCTCGGCAGCCACAGCCCGAATGGAGTGAATACGGGCATGCGCATACTGAACATAGAAAACCGGGTTTTCCATGGTAGCGCTGCGCACCTGATCGAGATCTACCGTGGTGGCCTGATCAATCGAACCGATCAAGCTTAAGAAACGGGTGGCGTCGGCTCCGATATCAGCAATCAAGTCCGACAAATCAATGGTGTTGCCAGCTCGCTTCGACATTTTGCCCGAAGTCAGTGAAATCATTTGACCCAAACGAACTTCGAGGCGGGCTGGGTCGATGCCAAGTGCAGCCACGCCTGCACGAAGACTGGCGACTTGTCCGTGGTGGTCGGCACCCCAAACGTCGATCACATGATCAAAGCCACGAGTTTCGAACTTGTTGCGATGATAGGCAATATCTCCGGCCAAATAGGTGTAATCGCCACCTTCATCAGCCGACTTTTTAATCACCCGCTCCTCACGGGGATCGCCAAATTCGCCGGTACGTAACCAAGTGGCACCATCACGCTCAAAAATAAGGCCACTTTCACGTAGCGCACCCAGCGTTTCGTCCATGGCGGGCGACTCTTCAATGGAAGCCTGGCTAAACCATTCGTCGAAGTGAATGTCTAGCGACGCCAGCGTTTCTTTGATGTTTACCAATATGTGTTCGGCCGCGAATCGGCCCGCTTCCACCACATCTTCAGCCCCAGAGTATTCGGCTGCTAAGTCAGCCACATACTGACCGGGATAGCCACCTTCGGGAACCTCTTCACCGCGCCTGCGGGCCAGCAAGCTTTCCCCTAAGCGACGCACCTGTCCACCAGTGTCATTCACGTAGTATTCGCGCCGCACCTCATAGCCACAGCGATCCATCACTCGCGCCAGCGCATCACCATAAGCGCACCACCAGCCATTACCTACGTGTAATGGCCCTGTGGGGTTGGCACTCACAAACTCAAGCTGCACGCTACGACCATCGCCTATATTTGGACGGGCGTATGCCTCGGTACCGGCAGCAATCACGTTGCCTAACACTTCATGCAACCAGCTGTTGGCTAGATAAAAGTTGATGAACCCAGGCCCAGCAATCTCCACCCGTTGCACGTGGGTAGGCAGTTTCGCGTTCAAGGCCTCAGCGATTTTTGTGGCCAGCTCACGAGGGTTCCACCCGGCCTTCTTGGCAGTAGCTAAAGCCACGTTTGATGACCAATCGCCGTTCTCACGATTGGCAGGTTGTTCCAAATGAATAGCGGTTGGTAATGGTTCAATCTCAAGCGCAACTAGCACAGAACGGAGATTTTCAGCCAGGTTGTCTCGTATCAAAAGATTCTCTCTCGTTCGAGGGCGGGGACTCGAAAGCTTACGTGCCATAATGGTATACGCCCAGCCCTCGTAGCTCAGCGGATAGAGCATCGCCCTCCGGAGGCGTGTGCGCAGGTTCGAGTCCTGCCGAGGGCGCTTAAGCTTTGCGCGGCACTAACGTTACGCTTTTCACAGTGTGAACATGTCAAAAGGCCCTGTAAATCAGGTTGAATAGCGCATTAATAACTTACGTGGCATCGGACTTTCCCGTAATAGGCCCGAATGCTGGCTGATAGATAGAGAGCTGCCACGGCCATGTGCCACAAACTCAACCGAGCTGACAACATGTTTTCTGGCCCTGACCGGCATGCTTCCCGATTTTGGGGTGTTTTCGATTACGCCCCATTTGGCCAGGTTTTTTCCGATGCTGACGGCTGCATAACCACCGTAAACGACCAATTGGCCAGCATGCTCGACTATGAAGCAAGCGAGCTGCTTGGACGCCCTTTGGTGAGCCTAGTTGACCACGATGATCAGGGTTCAATAGCCCAGGGCACAGAGCTACTGCGCGAGGGCAAAGTTGAAAAGAACGTAGCGATTCGCCGTTTTATTAAACGAAACGGCACGCTGGTAAGCACCCGGGTGGTTACCTTCGTGGTACGTGAGCAAGATGAGTTATGTGGCTGGGTCTCCGTTGTAAGTCCTCTTAGCGGATACGACAACTCACTAGCTCAACATTTCGCCGAAGCAGCCCGTAAAGATCCTCTAACCGGCTTGTCTAGCCGCGCCCGCCTGTTGGCCGAGCTCAGCACATTAGGTGATGCTTGCTACGCCGTTATGTTTTTAGATCTTGATGGCCTTGGCGCAATTAACGATTATCACGGTCATCTCGTGGGCGATGAAATTCTAATAGAAGTAGCTAAAAGACTGTGCAACGTGTCGATGGAGGGCGACATAGTAGCTCGTGTTGGAGGCGATGAATTCGCAATAATATGCCTTAATCCACACGTATGCTCTACGCCCGAGAGCCATTTGATCGAGCGCATCCAAACGACTCTGAGACTGCCGGTTGAGACCTCCGATGGCGGTGTGTATATTAGCGCTTCCATAGGGATAAGCGACGGATCAATCCCAGCTAAATCGGGGCTTGAGCGGCTGCAACAAGCTGATGCGGCGGCTTATCAGTGCAAACGAGACGGCAAGAGCCAAGTCATGGTTTATAACGCGCAGCTACGAGCAGCTAACGATCGGAACTGGGAGACCGAAACTTTATTGCGAAACGCTATTGAAAATAGCAGCCTAGTATTGCATTATCAACCCATTGTATCTTTGGTTGATAATTCTATTATCGGTGTCGAGACATTAACGCGATTACGTAACGATGATGGTAGTTTGGTTCCGCCAGACACCTTCATTCCGCTAGCCGAACGCTCGGGATTAATTGTGCCCATGGGAGAAAAGGTCTTACGAGAAGCTTCTCAGTACGTGGCTCAGCTCCGTTCGCTAACAAACCGGCCTCTTGGTCTATCGGTGAACATTTCGGCTCGCCAAGCGGACCAAACCAACCTAATCGACGTGGTCTTAGAGGCACTTGAGAATTCACATTTGCCACCCGAGGCCTTAACCCTGGAGCTCACCGAGAGCACGCTTTTAGACGCCGGGCCCGCCGCCACCGCACGCTTCGTGGCGCTACGCGAAGCCGGTGTACAAATTGCTCTAGATGACTTCGGTACCGGCTACTCGTCACTCACCTATTTGCAGCGTTTGCCGATTACTCGCCTGAAAATCGACCAATCTTTCGTAGCCAAAATTACCTACGACTCCAACAGCGCGGCCATTATCCGCGCCGTTACTTCCCTGGCCGCCGACCTTGGTTTGTTGTGGGTAGCCGAAGGCATTGAAACCGAGGAACAGGCCAGCATTCTACGTGCTCTCGGTACTGGTTTCGGCCAAGGTTTCCTCTTCAGTCCTCCCCTGCCAAGTACCGAATTTTCGAAACTATTCAGCGCTACCTAGCGTCGTGGCATACAAGCCTGTGGCAGGCATTAGCTCAATAGTCGAAAATCGCCTGTAAATCAGGGCTTTAGTGACCATCGGCGACCCCATTTGGGACCTTTGCCCCATAAATTCAATGAGAGCCGAATTTAGCCTGGAAGTAGACACAAATTTCCGCTTCTAGCAACGACTTGAGGGCAAAATGTCCAAGCGGCCAAATCGGTTTCGCTCACTTCTCACGGCCTTGATGCTGACCGTCGCGCTATTGGTCACGGCATGCGGAAATAGCAACTCATCTAACCAGGCGACGAACGACCCGTCGGAATCAAGCACTACCGACACCTTGGCGGCCACACCAGATGAACCGAAAGAGTTTGCGGGCTACGTACGTAATCCACCCCTCGATGTGTCCGAGGTGACCTTGCCTGCAGCGGATGGCACTGAAATCACGATGGTGGCCCAGCCCGGCGGCATCCGGTTGGTGTATTTCGGCTACACCACCTGCCCCGATATTTGTCCGGCAACCTTGGCTTATGTTGAAAAAGCCCTGAATGGCCAGAGTGAAACCGACCGCGCCAAGGTCGACGTTGACATGATCACGATCGACCCCTCGGTCGACTCGCCTGAAATCCTCTCCGCCTATATTCAGCAATTCGTGCCAAACGGTCATGCCATCCACACCATGGACCCCGTGCTGTTGCGCGCCGCCGCCAACACTTTTGGGGCTTCATACCGAATTCAATACCAAGACGGCAAACGCGTGGTGGCGCACACCGACGATCTGTACGCCGTTGATGACACTGGCACCGTTGTCTTGGCTTGGCCCTTCGGCCATGCCTTGGCCGAGGTAGAGCAAGACCTCACTCGGCTCTTAAAGGGTGAACGGCCTGGTGATGAGATCCCTGAAGCGGTGGGTGCTTCAGACAACAGCACGGAGAGTGCATCGTGACAATAGCCACATCCCCCTTTAACGAGAAGAACCATACGACCATGCGAACCTGGCGGAGTATTGGTATTGGAACAGCATTGGCCTTGCTTTTAGCGGTTAGTGCCACTGCCTGTGGTTCATCAGATGACAATCCTTCCGCCAGTTCCAGCACCGTAGCCGAGACCACCACTACTACTGAAGGCCCCGAGACTGGTGACGAAGATGACACCAACGGGGAAACACTTCGAATTGAAAATGTTTGGGCCCGGCCGGGAATGGCGGATGGTAACACAGCGATTTACATGGTGGTTTATGGGGGCAGTGACGATGACCGCCTAGTCGACGTTTCCGCTGACAACGACTTTGCTGAAGCAATTGAAATCCACGAGGTTGTGGTTGTTGAAGACGACGACGCCACCGACGACATGGACAATCACATGGGTTCGGCCGGGTCAATGAATAGTGGCACCGAAGATGATGCCGACGCCGACCACGGCTCAATGAGCGGTGGCATGCCAAGCTCTAACAACGGTGGCGGTGGCATGAAAATGATGCGCCAAATTGATGGGCTCGACATTCCAGCAGGGTCGCAAGTCACCCTGGAGCCAGGTGGCTACCACGTAATGGTTCTGGGGCTGAAACAAGCCTTAGCCGTTGGCGACACGGTGAAGGTGACACTGCATTTTGAATCTACCGGTGAGGTTGAAGTCACCGCTGAAGTTCGAGAGATGTGACATGGATACGAATGGATTGTTAGCCAAAATTTTCCCTCGCCGAGCTGCTAATAGAGCCGCCGTTGCGCTAGCGGCTTTGGTAGTGACAGTGGGGTTAAGCGCCTGCGGAAATAGTGCTGATCCGGTAGTAAGCACGCAAGGTCAGGTGGCGGCTTCAACCGCTACGCCGGAGGTTGAATCTACCACCACCACCGAGCCCCACGATCCCGTCACTCACGAGTTTGTGATACCACCGGGTACTTCTAAGCGTTTGGCACTTCGCCAAGAAGTCGACATTCTCCCTGAGTGGTTAGACGTGCGAGTAGGCGACCGTATTCAAGTGCGCAATGACGACGTCGAGCTCATTCGATTGGGCATTTTCGACGTGCGCCCAGGGGAAACCGTGAGCATGAGCTTTAACACCGTTGGCCGATCCACCAACGTGGTGTATTCCGATGAGAGCGGTGGCTGCGGCGTTCCACCTCCGAACGCCAAGACGTTCACCGTCAACGTGGCGCCATAAGCATGTAGCTGTCTCCCCATAGCCCGCTCCGCCAAACATTAAGACTTCGGCGGAGCGGGCACCCTATCTTGCACGAGCACTCTATGGTCGGTCGGTTGGTCGGTCGAGACGCTCGGTGGTGTTCAGACAACGTTTTAAAGACTTTTGCGGCTGTGTCGAAAGTCACCGCTGCTAAGCTTCAAGAACGTTTACTGAACCAAAAGGAACAGCCATGCAGGTCAAGATGACCGTGAACGGCCAAGACGTCTCTGGAGAGGCCGAACCCCGAACACTTCTGGTCTATTTCATCAGGGAACAACTTGGGTTGACCGGCACCAACGTTGGCTGCGACACCTCTTCTTGTGGCGCTTGTACCGTTCATTTAGACGGTCAGTCGGTTAAGTCGTGCACTGTACTGGCGGTGCAGGCCGAGGGATGCCAAATAACAACTATCGAAGGAATGGCCCAGGGGGGTGAAATGCACCCGATGCAGCGGGCATTCCACGAAAACCATGGACTGCAGTGCGGCTATTGCACACCGGGCATGGTTATGGCTGCCACCTCACTGTTGGAAGAAAACCCCAATCCAACCGAGGAAGAGGTTCGGCTTGGTTTGGAGGGCAATTTGTGTCGCTGCACCGGCTATCACAACATTGTGAAATCGGTTTTGGCCGCCGCCGAAGGAGCTAGCGAGTGATCCCCGTAGCTTTCGAATACGTAAGAGCAGAATCGGTTGATCATGCCTTAGAGCAACTTAGCGAGCACGGCGATGAAGCCAAATTACTGGCAGGTGGTCACTCGCTTCTTCCCATGATGAAACTGCGCTTAGCCGTGCCTTCAGTTCTGGTAGACGTGGGTCGCCTCAACGATCTTTCCTATATTCGCCACGAAGGCGACACTGTGAAAATCGGCGCCTTAACTACTCATCACTTGGTGGAAACTAGCGAGCTATTAGCCGAGTATTGCCCTCTTATCAAGGGAGTAGCCGCTGAAGTTGGCGACCCACAGGTCCGCCATCGGGGTACCTTAGGCGGCACTTTGGCCCACGCCGATCCGGCATCAGATTTGCCCGCCGCGGTGTTGGCCTTGGGCGGAACGATGGTGGTGGCTGGCCCAAAGGGTCGACGTCGCATCGCTGCCACCGACTTCTTCACTGGTTACTACGAATCGGCTTTGGCCCCCGATGAAATGATCGTCGAAATTGAACTTCCCGCCACGCCGGGCGGCAAGTGGAGCTTCAAGAAATTCAATCGCCGGGCCCAAGATTGGGCCATCGTGGCCGTAGCCGCAGTACACAATGGCACCACTGGTGTGGGCTTGGTGAATATGGGCGCCACCCCGCTTCGCGCCACGGCCGTGGAAGAGGCAATTGCCGCCGGTGCCAACGCTAAGGACGCTGCGGCCCAAGCCGCCCAGGGCACCTCACCAACCGAAGACCTAAACGCAACCGTTGAATACCGTGCGCACTTAGCCCGAGTCTTAACCGAACGGGCTTTAACCGACCTTCAAATTTAGCAGTCGCTAAGATCCCCCCGCCTTGGTCGCCTACCGACCCTAGCTGTGGTGGCCAGGGTGGGGAGTAGTGCTTATTTAATACCTAGAGCTTCTTTCAGTAGGGCGTAAATATCACCCTCGCCAGCGGGACGAGCACAAAGTTGCACACCGCGTTGAGCCGTTGCCTGGCGGGCCACCGCTTCAATGTCTTCGTGATCAATTCCTAGATCATAAAAGGCATTGTGCACACCGATATCTTCAAGCCACCAACTCAGCCGAAGGCCTAACTCGGTTGGTTCGTGCATGAACAGCGTGTTAAGCAATTCCGAGGTCGAGGCGGGCAGAACATCAGAAATGAACGCCGTTGTATACGGCAGAAGCGAAGCGCTTACCAATTCGTAAGAAGAGAGGGTGCGCGCACCCAATAGTTGCGCCAAGGTATGTTGAAAACCAGCTGAAGCGTTCTGTCGCGCTCTACCGCAAACCACGGTGGCATCGATGACGCGTTCCAACAAGCCGAACTCTTTGGGGTCAGCGTGAAATTCTGGTAGCCACTGCGCCAGTTCGATCAGGCCTTGCCGTGCCAGCATCCGTGCTTCGGGGCTCGCCTGGGTGCCAGTTAGGACATCAATGGCGTGCGCTAAAGCTACCGTGGCTCGCAAAATGAACGATTCAGAATCGGTATCTGATTGAAAACTATGTTCTAACAAGACCGCCATAGGTGTCGATGTTGGCGAACCAGCACTGCTAGAACGCTTAGTGTGGGAATCAATCAGAGAAAATTCGCCCGTGTATGGGGCACCGTTAAGGGTGGTTGGAATAGCTACATGCGGGAACTTGGGCCGATCGGCCACGCTGCGGCCCGACATGCCAGATTCCATTTCCGAAAAAAAAGCAATGGCTTTGGCCATTTCTATGTTGGCACCCGAGCCAAGACTCACAAGCGTGTCGGCTTCGCTCGATCGGGCCGACAAGACTGCGTGTTGAGCAGTGTGCGCATCGACATAGGGCCCGGTCTCGCTGAACGTTCCGGCCAACATGCGACCCAACTGTTTTGTTACTAATTCACCAGGCTCGGAGTCGAGCATTCGGCGAGAGGCAACCAGCAAAACTCTCCTAGCACCAAAACTCTTTAACAGGTCGCCTAAATGTTCGAGCACACCGGTACCCCCATGAATTTCTTGGGGTAAGGAACGGTGTGTCCAGTTGTCAAACATCGCTTAACCTCATCTGAACCAGAGTGTGCTCGATCATCATTGATGCTAGGCCGAAGCTATGACATTGGCTGTGGTGAGACTCTCCTAAGCCACGGCCCCCGAGCTTCGAAGCTGGCTAATCTCGTCGGTACTTAATCCCAACTCTCCCAAGATTTCATCGGTGTGTTGCCCTGCATGAGACGGCGGGCGCTGAATCGACGCTTCAGTCCGGCTGAAACGGGGTGCCGGGGCCGGTTGCACCACACCAGCGACCTCAACGAAGGTGCCACGTTCTTTGTTGTGCGGATGTTCGGGTGCTTCTGAGATTGACAGTACCGGCGCAAAACAAACGTCGGTGCCTTCCATGATCTCGCACCACTCATCACGAGTCTTGGTGCGGAACACGCCTGCTAAACGTTCAGTGAGTTCAGGCCAGCGAGAACGTTCCATCTGAGCAGTAAAATCGCCGTCTTCGCTCAAACCGGTTAGCCGCAACAGCTCGGCATAAAACTGAGGCTCTATAGAACCAATCGAAACATACTTGCCATCGGCACACTCGTAGGTGTCGTAGAAATGGGCACCGGTATCTAACAAGTTGGTGCCACGTTCGGGGTTCCAAATGCCCATAGCGTTGAAGGCATGGAACATGGTCATCAGCACGGCCGAACCGTCGACCATGGCCGCATCGACCACCTGTCCGGCACCTGTTTTTTGTGCTTCGAGCATGCCGCAAACTAAGCCAAAGGCCAGCATGAGGCCACCACCGCCAAAATCACCCACCAGGTTTAGAGGAGGTACCGGAGGTCCACCGGCACGACCAATAGGTTCAAGGGCCCCAGCCAGGGCAATGTAGTTGATGTCGTGGCCCGCCGTTGGTGCATAGGGGCCGCTTTGACCCCAGCCGGTCATGCGTCCGTACACCAGCTTTGGGTTCTGTGCCATGGCCTCTTCAGGGCCAATACCCAAACGTTCGGCCACGCCGGGACGAAAACCCTCAAGCATGGCATCGGCACCTTCAATTAGCTTCAGAACCGTTTCTACGCCTTCAGGTGACTTCAGGTCGACCCCGATTGAGCGCCGCCCTCGCATCAAAATATCTGCGGGTGGACTATCTGGATCTCCGCCACGAACTGATTGTGAGCGGTCCACACGTATTACATCGGCACCCATATCGGCCAACATCATGGCGCAAAACGGTCCGGGGCCAATGCCGGCGATCTCAATAACTTTGAAGCCTGCCAAGGGTCCCATGCAGTGATTCTCCTTCAGATCAAGCCGCAACCTTGCGTCGCGTGCTTCCAGTTTGGCATCACAAGCTAAGACACGTGATGAATAAGAAAAAAAGAAGCGGCCCCGCTGGGGGCCGCTTCCTTAACCACCAACTTTTAGCGGTCTATTCAATTAGTCCGGCTTCACGGTCTTGAGCAATGAAGTCGAGGCTCTCATACTCAGCACCAGTGTCGTCCCAGTCTTCGAACTGTGTTACGCCCAGCACATCGAAGCGCTTGCGCAACCAGCCGTCATTGGCATCAAGAAGGCCCAGCTTCTTGGCGTTGGGAACTATCTTCGAGAAGAGTAGCTGCTGGAATGGATCCTTGTTCTTCTCTTCATCAGTCTTTTGGAAGATGCGGATGGCTTCACGCACATCAACGCCCATTTCATCCCAAACTTCTTGCTGCAAGAAACGGTTCCGCATACGAATCGCCGCTTCATAGGCAAATTCTTGGCGCTCCATCATTTCGGCTGAAGTGAGCCCCTGATAGAACTCTTGCAGCGAGATAACACCGAAAGCCACATGACGAGCTTCGTCGGCCATGACATAGCGAAGCAGCTTCTTCAGCAATGGGTCGCCGGTGGTCTGCATGGTTACACCAAAAGCAGCCAAGGCCAGTCCTTCCACCATGATCTGCATACCCAGATACGTCATGTCCCAACGGCTGTCGTCGATGATGTCATCGAGGAGCGCCTTTAGGTGGGTGTTGATTGGGAAGTGACCCGACATTTTCTCATCAAGGTACTTCGCGAAGACTTCAACGTGACGAGCTTCGTCCATCACCTGAGTGGCGCCATAGTATTTAGCGTCAATCCAGGGGACGGTTTCCACAATTTTCGCGGTGCAGATGAGCGCACCTTGCTCGCCGTGCATGAACTGCGAGAGGCTCCAGTTTTGGTTCAGAATGGACCACTGCAACCATTCCTTCTCGGTCCACTTTTCTAGCGCGGTGCCTTTGAGGTCGACGCCAAGTTGCATGAATTGCTCGCTTGAGGGTGGTCCGCCACCTTCATAAACAAGCTTCTCTTGGTCAACTTCTATTGACCAGTCAAGGTCGGTTTCACCGTTCCACTGGGAGTGCTTGGCCTTTTCATACAGCTTGTTCAACGCTGGGCGAGAACCTTTGTCATAATCCCAGGTGAAAATGGACTCGGCGTTATTTTTTACGGTGTGAATAGCTTCATCACGGTCGGTGTTGGACACCGCCAAGATGGCTTCAAGATCGTTGCTCGTGTCTAACGACATAATTCCCTCTGATATTACGGACCCGCTGGTCTAATGGTGTGTGGTGGTAGTGTCAACAGTCACTATACGGCGTAGAGCGACAGCGTACAACGTATACCTCACGGAATTCAAAGAACGTTGCCACTATGGTTATGGCAACTTCGTAAAAACCTGTTGGGGGAAATTGATGTCAGCCATTTTTGGGGTGCACACCGGGCTACAAAACACAAGCATCGACGAGCTACGCTCGCTTTGGACCCGGATTGAAGAGTTGCCCTTCGACTGGATCTCGATTTGGGACCACTTCTACTCGGCTGATTTCGACGGCGCACACTGCCACGAAGCCGTAGCCGCCCATGCTGCTTTGGCACTGAGCACCAGCCGGGTTGAGGTTGGCTCGCTCGTCTACTGCGCCGCCTATCGTCATCCAGCGGTGCTTGCTAATGCCATCGTGACCATCGATCACCTCTCGGGCGGTCGAGCCGCCATGGGTCTGGGCGCGGGCTGGGCGAAGTTCGAATTCGATGCTTATGGAATACCTTTTGAAGAACCCAAGGTACGCCTTGACGTGTTAGAAGAGTCGGCTCAATGCGTGCTCGGTTTACTACGGAACGAAACAACCGATTTCAGTGGGACTCACTTCAATCTGGTCGATGCTAAATGCGAGCCCAAGCCCATGCGGGACCAACTGCCGCTTTGGATTGGAGGTGGTGGGGAAAAACGGACCCTTAAAATCGTGGGGAAATATGCTGATGGCTGGAACATTCCCTTCGCCTCGCCCGAAGCTTTCGTGCATAAGCGCCATGTGCTAACCGAACACGCTGAAGCCGCTGGCCGTTCCATTTCCGATATACGCACCGCTATTAACGTGGGAATGTGCCCCACCGAAGCCGACCTACAAGAACAATTTGGCGGTTTAGCTGAAGGTGTGCGAGCCGGAGTTTTAATGGGGTCGCAGCAACAAATGGTCGACCACCTGGGGCGCTACCTAGATGTTGGTGTGCAGCAAATCAACCTGGCCATGCGTGCCCCTTGGCAGCTAGAGCACCTTGAGATGATGGCCGCCACCATCGAAGAACTAGGCTAGAAACCTCATAACGGCCTCGGCAACCCACCAAGAGCCCAACCTGTTAATGGCCCTTACATGCGCCCAAGCAGTTCGGCCTTCTTAGCCTCGAATTCGGCATCGGTAATCAGGCCACGCTCTTTCAAGGAATGCAGCTGTTCAATCTGTTCAGGTACGGAAGCTTGAGGATCTACCGGCTCTGAAACCGGACGGGCCGCCGCCGTTGCCGCGGCCACGCTCTGGTTAAAGGTGCGGTTTCGGTTCGCTTCCATGGCCACGTAGATTTCATTTTGGATGGTGTCAGGATGGCGCATATCGTCGAACTCTTGGCGACCCTCGGCGCTGGCCGATTCGATGACCAAATCGCCTGCACCAATCAAGCGTTCAAAGATCGATTGATGCGAGAACACGGTGTTGATCCGCTCTAGTGGAATTTCAATACCCGAGCGGCTAACCACGCCGCGGCGATGAATTAAGCGATCAGAGGTCAACACGAAGTGAGTGCTTGTCCAAGCCACATAGGCCTGTATAAACCAAGCCAAGGTTGCCAAAATCGCCAGTCCTGCCAAAATGTTTAGGGCCTGAACGTTGGTTTTAGTGAAGATGAAAACGCCGACGATGACGGCTGCCGCTAAGGCACCTCCGGTCGGCAACATTCGAAACCAATGGGGTTTCAGATCAAGAATTAGCTCTTCGTTAGGATGTAGATAGTCTTCAGGAAAGGCCACGTGGCCACTCTAGCCGCCGAGCCAGCCCGTAGCAGCGAACCTTTAACGGTAGACGCGCCGCTGAAAGACCCGGTCGGCCGCCACCACTCGATCGAGGAATAATTTGCCGTCGAGATGGTCGAGTTCATGCTGCACGGCCCGGGCTTCAAAAGCATCGCAATGGTATTCCACTTCCTGGCCGTGAGGGGTAAAGCCGTGCACGACGAGCGAGGTGTATCTGGCCACGTCACCGGTTAATGAAGGCACGCTCATACAGCCTTCTCGACCAATTTCTCGACCTTCACCCGAGACGATTTGAGCATTAAAAAGCACAAATTCCCCATGGCAGCTTTTCGCCTTTTTGTGACCGGTGATATCGAGAGCAAAGGCACGCAAGCTCACACCAATTTGAGGTGCGGCAATGCCCACACTGTGCGAACTGGCTCGCATGGTGTCCAACAAATCGTTGGCCAACTCAATAGTGGCCGAGCCGAAGCTCGTGACGGGTTTAGCAGGCGTGCTTAAGACATGGTCCGGGAGCACGACAACAGGACGAATCATGATTATTAGAGAATGTCAGCGTCGGCTGAGTTAATTGAAAATTCGACGTCAAGCTCTTTGGCCAGAGCAGAGAGAGTGCCACGAACGGCCTCAATTGTTAGACCCGGTGGAAAAGCCACGTCGAGCAGCATGGCGTAAACTGGGGTGTCCGAGTCGCCGAGAAAACGGGTTGACAAGTCGGTTATATTTACCTGCGCTTCGGCCAGTGCCTGTGCAAATCGGTGCACAATACCTGGCTTATCTCCGCCGTAGACGGAAACACTAAATCGTTCACCACTACCAGCTGGTGAGGTAACGCTACTTTCGTGAACGCTGACATCTAGGCCCAACCGACTGGCGGGTTCTTCCAGTGCATTTTCCACTGCTTCAGCCTGAACATTCTTAGGCACCGAAACAATCAGTACCATGGCGAAACGGCCGCCAAGGATGGTCATTGAGGTGTCTAACAAATTGGCGTTCAGCGCTGCTAGAGCCCCGGTCACTCCTGCGACCACACCAGGCTGATCAGCACCAATCGCGGTAATTGAAAGCTCGTGTGCCAATGCCGTCTCCTCCGGTGACGTTACCTGTGGGTGTCATAACCCTTCACTAGGCTAGGGGAAGTGGATCCGAATCGTCTCCTCGAGAACCTAAACACGGCCCAGGCCGAAGCCGTAACAGGTTCCCATGCTCCGCTTTGCATTATTGCGGGTGCGGGCTCGGGTAAAACTCGGGTCTTAACGCGCCGAATTGGCTATCGGGTAGCCACTGAAGCTGCAGACCCGCGCCACATTCTGGCTCTCACTTTCACCCGTAAGGCTGCACGTGAACTAACCACACGCTTAGCGGCCATGGGTTTTCGCGACTCAATCGCGGCGGGCACTTTCCACTCTATTGCTTACGCCCAGCTGCAAACTCGATGGAGCGAACGGGGAATACGCCCGCCGAAGCTACTTGATCGCAAGGCCCGCTTTGTAGGCAGTTTCGCCCCCAAAGACGTAAACATTTTCGATCTGATTAGCGAAATCGAATGGGCCAAAGCCCGACAGATCCAACCGGACGAATACGAAGCGAAGGCCGCGGCTGCGAAACGCACGCCTCCGCTAGCACCGAAGCTGGTGGCCACCTTGTACGCCCGCTATGAAGAAGTTAAAAAACAGCGGCGCACTATCGACTTCGACGATATTTTGGGTTTGGCCATTCGCGACATGCAAGACCCCACAATTGCCGCCGCTATTCGATGGCGCTACCGCCATTTCTATGTCGACGAATTTCAAGACGTGAACCCCTTGCAATTCGCTCTTCTCAATGCGTGGCTAGGTGACCGAAACGACCTATGCGTGGTCGGTGACCCAAACCAGGCCATTTATACCTGGAACGGTGCCGATGCCGACTATCTGATCAACTTCAAACAGTGGTTTCCAGCCAGTGGCACCGTTCGATTGGCCGAAAATTATCGTTCTAGCCCGCAGATACTTTCGGCTGCCAATGCAGTGTTGGGTGCCAAAGACGCTAATCCGAACCCGTTGCGTGCTAATCGGCCCGATGGCCCTGAACCAAAGGTGGTGGAGTTCACGAGTGATAGCGCAGAAGCCGCCGGAATTGCCCGGGCCATAAGAGAGGCCAAAGCTCCACAGCATCCTTGGTCATTT
Organism: Acidimicrobiia bacterium; assembly: GCA_041676705.1. NCBI lineage: Bacteria > Bacillati > Actinomycetota > Acidimicrobiia > Acidimicrobiia bacterium. The sequence goes on along the minus strand of JBAYRL010000007.1, from coordinate 40,495 downwards.
CAGGCGGTGTTGGTGCGCACTAACGCCCAAACCGCGCTGATTTCTGAAGCCTTAACCAAAGCCCAGGTTCCACATCGTGTTCGAGGTGGGGCGGGCTTGTTGGAACAAGTTGAGGTACGACAAGCGCTCGATCAATTAGTGCATCACGGTGGTCGTTTTGAAGCAGCCGTGGCCGATTTTGCTGAAGCGTTGGGCGAGACCAACGCGGCCATTGGCGAAACTGAGCCTGCACCAAGCAGAGACGAGACCAGCTCGCTGCGTGAAGATACCGAAGTTTCTGATCGGGTGTTGCAGCGCCACGCCAACCTAGAGATGTTGTTGCGTTTGGCTTATGACTATCAAAAGATCGACCCAATACCTACCGCTGAGGCTTTCTACCGTTGGCTTATTGCCACTGTTGGTTCAGACTCAGCCGATCACGACGCAGTTGATGTGACAACTTTTCACGCCGCCAAAGGTTTGGAGTGGCCGATTGTGCATTTGGCGGGCCTGGAATCGGGCCTGGTACCAATCGCTCATGCCAAAACCCTGGCTGCTAGGGCCGAAGAACGCCGGCTGTTTTATGTAGCTATCACCCGAGCCGAAACTCAACTGCACTGTAGCTGGGCCAAAGAACGCTCATTTGGTCAACATGTGGCTAACCGCGATCCGTCACCGTATCTCGACCAAATTTTGCTCTTAAATCCGCCTTCTGAGACTGCTGCCAACGATCAAAGGGTGGCCAACATTGGTGCTAGAAGGCCCTATAAAGCGACCGCAGGTCTCACCAGTGCCGGCCAGAGTCGCTCACGACCAAACAAGGTACCGGCCGGACTTAGCAAAGATAATGAGGAACTGTTCGAATCGTTGCGAACTTGGCGCTCGATAAAAGCTAAAGCGGCTGGGGTGCCCGCTTATGTGGTCTTTCCCGACACCACCTTGGTGGCAGTGGCAAACGAACGGCCCGAGCTGCCCCAAGAATTGTTGGCGTTGCCCGGAATTGGTCCGGTTAAAGCACAACGCCACGGCGAAGCTTTGCTTAGGATCGTGGCCGAACACGCCTAAGAGTTACATTTTCGAGCATCTCACGAACAAGCTCTCGCAGAGGCTCAACTCTTAAATGATTTGGGGGAATTTCTTGAGCCCAAGTCACGTCATCTTTAACTATCCCTAAGAGCAAACCGTGACTCTTCTCCGTGCCTAGGTGGCATCGCGTTTTAGGCGCATCTCGGCAAAGCGTTGAAAATCGACCGCAATAAATAGGCCTTCAGCCTCGGCGCACAGCGTTTCGCCGTGCCACAGTGTGCCACGGGTTAGGATTTTACGGCCCTCGGTACTAATCAGTTCACCAATGAAATGCACTTTGGCATGCAGTGGAGTCGGTGAGCGGTAGTTCACATTCAAATATGCCGTCATACCACCCGACCCATTTAGCGATTGCGCAGCACCTAAAACCTCATCAAAAGAGGCCGCGATCCAACCGCCATGCACACAACCAGGCGGCCCTTCATAAGCCGCACCAAACGTGGCGCTCGCTTCGATACGATCTTTAGAGAAGTCCATGTAAAGCGGCGGTGCCAGCGGATTCGCTTGACCCAAAACTGGGCTCTTGTCCATAAACCCGTCATTGGGTTCTGGGGAATTAGCAGCCTCGGCATAACCGGTAAACCCTTGGGTGTCGTAACGTTCCAAGGCTTCAGCCGCTGCTTCAAGCTGGGCCGTAAGCGCCTCTAGGTGATCTTGTGGCACCGTGCGCGAGACCGACGCATCAATCACCCTTCGCAAAGCAAAAGCCAAAGCGCGACGAGCACGGCGCAAGGGAGTCAACTCGTGGGTAGCTTCCCCGTCGATATAGGCCGCGGCCCAACCAAATCTGGGCTTTGGTTGTTCCTTTGGGGGCTGGGAAGGCGTGTCCATTGAACCTCGATTGAACTATTAGACAGGTCTAGGGGCCAACTGGATAGTTGTATTCAGCGATGACCGGGGCGTGGTCCGAGGGTTTAGTGCCCTTGCGGGCATTCCGGTCAACCAAATCTAGGGTTGACAGGTTGGCCAACGGCGCCGACGCTAAACAAAAGTCGATCCGCATACCTTCTCGTTTGTGAAAGTGCCCCGCCGTGTAATCCCAATACGAATAAAGACCTGGGGTATCGGGATAACGAGCACGAAATGTGTCAATCAATCCCCAGTCCATCACATTTTGCAGGGCCTCACGTTCGGGTTGGCTGACATGCGTCATCCCAGCGAAGGCCGCCGGATCCCAAATATCAATGTCAGTAGGCGCGATGTTGTAATCACCGCAGACCACTACTGGAACCTCAGGCGACGTGGTGGCTTCAAGGTGCTCACGCAAACGCTTTAGCCAAGAAAGTTTATAAACATAATGAGGGTCATCTAAGCCACGACCATTCGGCACATAAACCGAGGTCACTCTGATCCCGGCGCAAGTGGCCGAAATGAGGCGAGTATCGGTGTCTGGTTCGATGCTCGGTTCGAAGCCCACCATAGGGTCGGACAAACCAACCCGGCTTAAGATGGCCACTCCATTCCACCGGCCCGATCCGTGGTGGACCGACTCGTACCCTAAAGCTTCAAAGGCCAGGGCCGGGAAGGCCGCATCAGCCATTTTTGTTTCTTGAAGACACACCACATCCGGCTGAGCCTGGATTAGCCACTCTTCTACCCGTGGCATCCGAGCGTTCAGTGAATTCACGTTCCAGGTTGCAATTCGCACGATACGACCCTAGCTAGCCCGCCAAAACAATGCTGTATGGGCCATTTTAAATGAACGTAGGGTTACAGTGCCGTAACAATGGCCTTGTCGTGGATAACATGGCCTTGTGGCCGAATCTACTTTTTCTTCCGGTTCATCGCTCGGGCCTAATGCCTGGCTCGTTGATGAGATGCACGATCAATACCTCACCGATCCCAATTCGGTTAGCGAAAGCTGGCGAGAATTCTTCGCCGACTATCAACGAGGCACCTCGGCACCCCCCGGGGCCGCACCCCAACACACTCCGCCGGTGGCCGCCCCATCAACCTCTACACCAACAGCAACCGCTTCAGCTGCCACCGCCACAGCGGCAACCAAGCCCGCTCCCGCAGCAGAGTTACCTGAAGGTGACCGTTTACGCGGAGCGGCGGCACGGATTGTGGAAAACATGGAAACAAGCTTGTCGGTACCGACCGCTACCAGTTTTCGTGAGGTGCCCGCCAAACTTCTAGAGATTAACCGCAAGACGATTAACGGCTATCTGGGGCGGACCAGAGGTGGCAAGGTTTCTTTCACGCACCTCATTGGTTATGCCATTGTGCGGGCCATCGCCGATCACGTTCCGGTTATGAACTCCACCTTCGAACGCGGTAGCGACGCTAACCCGTACGTCACGCGCCACAAACACGTTGGTTTGGGCCTAGCGGTCGACGTGGAAAAATCTGATGGTTCGCGCACCTTATTGGTTCCGTGTATTCGCGAGGCGGACGCCTTAAACTTCGCGGAATTCCACACCGCCTACGAAGAGATAATCCGTAAGGTTCGTACCAATAAGCTCTCGCCCGACGATTTTGCTGGTACCACAGTAAGTCTCACCAACCCAGGCACCATTGGTACCAAACAATCGGTACCACGGCTTATGCCTGGCCAAGGGCTGATCGTGGGTGTGGGCAGTATCGACTACCCGACCGCCTATCAGGCCGCCGATCCTCGTGCCATTGCTGATTTAGGGCTTTCTAAGGTCATCACTATCTCATCCACGTATGACCATCGCATCATTCAAGGCGCAGAATCGGGCATCTTCTTGCAGCGCGTTCAAGAGCTGCTGTTGGGGCAACACAACTTCTACGACGACGTCTTCCATTCCATGGGCATTCCCTATGAAGCCGTGAAATGGCAGCGCGACACCAACCCCGCTGACCGAGCCGATTCGGCTATTGAGAAACAAATTGCGGTTAACACCCTCATCAACATGTATCGGGTGCGGGGGCATCTCATTGCCGATCTTGACCCCCTCTCAAGCGAAGAACCGACCATGCACCCCGAACTCGACCCAGCTACATACGGGCTGAGCATTTGGGATTTGGATCGCGACTTCCTTACCGGTACCGGCGCTGGTCTTTATGCCCCAGTTGGTGGCCGACCACGTATGAGCCTCGACAATATTTTGGATGTGTTGCGAGATGCCTATTGCCGCACCATTGGCATTGAGTACATGCACATCCAAGAACCAGCCGAGAAGCGCTGGATTCAAGAGCACGTGGAGGGCGTCTCACCAAGTTTCAGCCCTGAAGAACAACGCCACATTTTGGAACGTTTGAATGCCGCTGAAGCTTTCGAGAAGTTCCTCTCCACCAAATATGTGGGCCAAAAACGATTTGGGCTAGAAGGTGGCGAAACCACCATTCCAATTCTCGATACTTTGGTGGGCGAAGCAGCCGATTCGAATCAGCAACGAGCGATTTTGGGTATGGCTCACCGTGGCCGCCTCAACGTGTTGGCCAACATCGTTGGTAAGTCATACGACCAAATTTTCCGTGAGTTCGAAGGCAACATCGACCCAGAAACAATCCAAGGCTCCGGTGACGTGAAATACCACCTGGGTCAATCGGGCTTCTTTACCAGCCGCAATGGCAACACGATTCCTGTTGAGCTAGCCGCTAACCCATCGCACCTGGAAGCTGTGAATCCAGTGGTGTTGGGTATGGCACGCGCCCACATGGACACCGCCGAGACCGACAACTATCCGATTTTGCCGGTCTTGATTCATGGCGACGCTGCCTTTGCAGGACAAGGCGTGGTTGCGGAAACTCTGAACCTCTCACTCATTAAGGGTTACCGGGTTGGTGGCACTATCCACGTGATCATCAACAACCAGTTGGGCTTTACCACCCCACCCGATTCCGCCCGCTCCTCGGAGTATCCCACCGACATCGCGAAAATGGTGCAAGCCCCCATCTTCCATGTGAATGGAGATGATCCCGAAGCCTGCGTTCATGTGGCGAAACTAGCATTCCAATATCGTCAACGCTTCAACAAAGACGTGGTCATCGATGTGGTTTGTTACCGGCGTTTTGGCCACAACGAAGGCGACGATCCGAGCTATACCCAACCGCAAATGTACGCCAAGATCGACGCTCGCCGGTCGGTGCGAAAGATATACACCGAAGCACTGGTCAAGAGGGGCGACATCACCCTCGAACAAGCCGAAGGCGCACTTGATGACTACCAGTCAAGGCTGCAAGAGGCCCTCGACGAAACCCGTCAAACGGCCCCTCCCCCGGTCACCGAAGCGCTACCACCACGGGGCACCCGCGGTGTGTTGCCTCACGTTGAAACCGGCGTCGAGCGTTCCGTAATCAATCAGATTTACGAAACTCTGTCCACCCATCCCACCGGCTTCACAATTCACCCCAAACTGGCCCGCCAGTTCAAGAACCGCGATCAAATGTTCCACGATGGCGAGGTTGATTGGTCCCTAGCCGAGTCGATGGCATTTGGCTCGCTGCTAATTGAAGGCGTATCAGTTCGTTTGGCAGGCCAAGACACCCGTCGTGGAACCTTCTCTCAACGTCACTCCACCTTGGTCGACTATGAAACTGGTCGCGAGTATGTGCCCCTTAGCATGCTGGCTAAAGACCCCACGCAGCTGTGGATTTACGACTCGCTGTTAAGCGAATACGCGGCGTTAGGTTTTGAATACGGCTATTCGGTTGCCAACCAAGATGTTTTGGTGGCCTGGGAAGCCCAATTCGGTGACTTTGCTAACGGTGCCCAAATCATCATTGACCAGTTCCTGGTGGCAGCTGAAGAAAAATGGGAGCAGCTATCGGGCTTGGTAATGCTGTTACCCCATGGTTTTGAAGGACAAGGCCCAGAGCACTCTTCAGCTCGTCTGGAACGGTTCCTGACCTTGTCGGCACAAGACAACATCCAGGTAGTAAACGCCACCACCTCGGCGCAATACTTCCACCTGCTACGTCGACAAATGCATCGCGAACGTCGCACCCCATTAATTGTGATGACTCCCAAGTCGTTGCTGCGTGCCCGTTCGGCGCATTCACCCATCGAAGAGCTCACCACCGGGCATTTCCGAGAGGTTATCGACGATGCCAGCGTCACCGACCCGGCCAGCATTACCAAAGTAGTGCTCACCACCGGCAAGGTTGGCCATGATGCCATCGCGCATCGTGATGAGGTTGGAGCACCAGCGGCGGTGGTTCGAATCGAGCAGCTTTATCCTTGGCCCGGCGAACAAATCGCTGAGATCCTGCAGCGTTACAGCAACGCCCACGAGGTAGTTTGGCTACAAGAAGAACCCAAGAACATGGGTGCCTGGAACTTTGTTAAGGGCCGCCTGTATGGGCCCCACGGTGACAGCCACAAGATTTATCGTGTCAGTCGCGCTGACTCGGCAAGTCCGGCAACCGGGTCGGCAGCCATGCACGTACTTGAACAGCGCCAAATACTAACCAAGGCTTTTAGCTAACTCGGCTCAAGCCCTAAGCGTTCGGCGCCAGCGGCATCCAGCAGTGCCGAGCAGCACATTTCAGATTTCGCTAGGCACCTTAAGCCGCTAGGTGCCTAGCGGAAAACCAACTACCTCTTCGAGCTCACGAATCGCTACCTCGGGGTCTACCACCTTGATGGTGGTCATGCCCATGGCCCGAGCCGGTTTCAGATTCACCCCAAGGTCATCTAGGAACACCGCTTCATGCGGCTCAATACCGAGCAGCTCGCACGCAATCTCATAAAAGCGCGGATCGGGTTTACGAACCCCGGCCTTTGACGATTCCACCACCACATCAAAAAGGGCCATCACCTCGGCAATCGCGGCGGCACGATTCGGTCGGGTTTCCCCAACCGGCAGCCCTTTAGCTTCCGCAGGTACCAAGAAATTGTTGGTTAAAAGCGCGGTCATCAAACGTTCTTTGGTGCGACGCAAAGCCTCTACCATGGCCGGACGCAAGTCTCCGCTCAGCAGGCTGAGAATCACCTCGCCCTCAACCTGGTGACCCAACTCGGCCACCTCGGCTTCAAAAAGTTGGGCAAACTCGGCTCGGTTAACTTCGCTTCGTTCTAGCTTGGCCCAAGCATTATTATCGGGATTAATTGAGTTGATGTGACGAAGAAGCCCTGCCGGCAAGCCATTTTCGGCCTCGTATCGAGCAAAGGCCTCAAACGGACTCGAAAGTATCACACCACCAAAATCGAACAACACAGCACGAATCATTTGACGATGGTAGGCACAAATAGCTCGGGTCTACTGGTTCCTCACGCGGCTTTAATCGCTAACACCGGCACCACGCCGCACACGATCACGATGGCGGCGAGGGGAACTTGGCTTATAGCGATTAGTGTCAATAGCCATGAGCGCTCAATACATCTACACGATGCACAAGCTAAGCCGGTTCTATCCTCCTGACCGCACCGTGCTCTCTGATATCAATTTAAGTTTCTTTCCTGGTGCCAAAATTGGTGTCATTGGTGCTAACGGCTCCGGTAAGTCGTCGCTGTTACGCATCATGGCCGGGCTTGATGACGGCTACACGGGTGAAGCGCGGCTAACCGCTGGCTTCACCGTGGGGTTACTAGAACAAGAACCCCAACTAAACCCTGATAAAGACGTTTTAGGCAACGTGATGGACGGGGTGGGCGAAGTAGCAGAATTGCTGACCCGATACGACGAAGTACTGGCGGGCTGGGCTGACCCCGATGCCGACTATGACCGCTTGGGTGCCGAACAGGCCGACCTTGAAGCCAAAATTGAGGCCGCCCAAGCATGGGACCTTCAGCGCAACATAGAAATTGCTATGGACGCGTTGCGATTGCCGCCCTCCGATAGCGAGGTAACCCACCTCTCCGGTGGTGAACGCCGCCGGGTAGCCCTCTGTCGCTTGTTGCTCTCACGGCCCGATCTTTTGCTGTTAGACGAGCCAACCAACCACTTAGACGCCGAATCGGTGGCCTGGCTAGAGCGGTTCCTGGCCGACTATGCCGGAACGGTGGTGGCCATCACCCACGACCTCTACTTCCTCGACAACGTGGCCGGTTGGATTCTAGAACTCGACCGCGGTCGGGGTTACCCCTTCGAAGGCAACTATTCCTCGTGGCTTGAACAAAAACAGGCTCGCTTGGCCCAAGAAGAAAAAACCGAGTCGGCTCGACAACGAACACTGGCTCGCGAATTGGAATGGGTTCGCATGGCTCCGAAAGCCCGCCAAGCCAAAGGTAAGGCTCGCCTGAGTGCTTACGAGGCATTGTTGGCCGAATCAAAAGCCAATGAAGGCCGAGGCGAGGCCTTACAAATTCAAATCCCGGCTGGTGAACGCTTGGGTGATGTGGTTATTCAGGCCAAAGATCTTTCCAAAGGGTTCGGCGACCGTTTGCTGATTGACGATTTATCATTCGACCTGCCCAAGGCAGGCATTGTGGGTGTAATCGGTGCCAATGGTGCCGGGAAAACCACCTTGTTCAAGATGATCACCGGCAGCGAAACACCCGATGGTGGTGAGATTGTGGTGGGGCCAACAGTACAGCTGGCTTATGTTGACCAGTCACGGGACGAACTTGACCCTGAACGGACCCTTTATGAAGAAATCACCGGCGGCTCAGACTTAATCAAAGTTGGGGGTCGAGAGCTGAACGGCCGGGCCTACGTTGCGAGCTTCAACTTCAAGGGTTCTGATCAACAAAAGAAGGTGGGCGTACTTTCGGGTGGGGAAAGAAACCGAGTTCATCTGGCCAAGGTGCTAAGCCGCGGTGGAAACGTGCTGTTGCTTGACGAACCAACCAACGACCTAGACGTTGAAACCCTGCGAGCATTGGAAGACGCCTTAGAAGCCTTCGCTGGTTGTGCCGTTATCATTAGTCACGATCGGTGGTTCTTAGATCGTGTTGCGACCCACGTGTTGGCTTTTGAAGGAAACTCGCAGGTGCGTTGGTTTGAAGGCAACTTCTCAGAATATGAAGAGTTCCGCCGTAAAGAATTTGGTGCCGACGCCAATCAGCCGCATCGCATCAAATATAAGCCACTAGCTCGGAGCTAAATTTGCCTTTGAATCCACCGTCAACAAACGCCACCGATAACCACAAAGAACCCTTAGATGACCATGCCATTGCCGCGCAGGTAGCCACGGCGGCGGGTGAATTGTTAATGGCATTGCGGGCTGATCTGGTGGCCCAGGGCGCACCACGATGGGCAATTGAGCAACAAGGCGACGCACAAGCCCATCGTCTGTGCGCTCAGGCATTGGCGAAACTGGCACCCGGTGATGCGCTTTTGTCGGAAGAAGGCACCGACGACCCGGTGCGCCTTGGGGCTGAACGAACCTGGATTGTGGACCCGCTCGACGGGACCCGAGAATACGGTGAATACCCGCGACGTGATTTCGCGGTGCATGTCGCCCTGGTTAAAAAAAACCGGCCGGTGGCAGCGGCGGTGGCACTGCCAGCGGTCGGTGTCACCTACCAAAGTGGGTTAGGTCTTGAGCTACCACAACGTGACGAGGGACCACCTCGGATGGTGGTGAGTCGATCGCGTCCGCCCCACATCTGTTATCTCATTGCTGAGGCCATTGGGGCCGAGCTAATTCCAATGGGCTCAGCGGGCGCCAAGGCTATGGCCGTGGTGAGCGGAGAGGCTGACATTTATGCCCATGCCGGTGGCCAGTACGAGTGGGATTCGTGCGCTCCGGTTGGAGTTGCCAACGCCGTAGGCTTATACACGGCACGCCTCGACGGTGCACCGCTGCTTTACAATCAGCCCGACCCCTGGCTGCCCGACTTTCTAATCTGTCGTCCTGAATACACCGATGACATTTTGGCAGTCGTACATCAGCACTTCCAGCGATCCACGTACCAGAACCGATGGCATTAGATTCCAACCCGCCAACCGACCTAACAATTGGCGCATTTTCCAACCACGCCCCCTGGTTGGTGGATCCCAAAAACATGCCTTGGCGGGCCCCGGTGCCAACCGTTCGAGATGTGGTGCGCCGCCAACTTCCATCGCTCACCCGCCAACGTCGTTTACCGCCGCTTGGACGTTTGATGGTGGTGGTGTTCCACCTTGGTCTAGCGGTTGTGGGTTGGGCCTTGGTAGAGCGACGCTCTGGAGACCGGTCAAAGTCGAGGGCCGGGTTGTCGCGGCGCATGCGTTTGGCCATTGAGCGATTGGGCCCCACCTTCATCAAGCTGGCGCAGATAATTTCCTCGGGCGAAGGCCTCTTTCCTCCCGAGCTGGTCAACGAATTCAAGAAATGTCGCGACCAAGTACCGGCGGAACCCTTTAGTGCGGTGCGTGCTGTAATCGAAGAAGATTTGGGCCGACCAATTGACCAGGTTTTCGAGTGGATCCAAGAAGACGCTTTAGCGGCCGCTTCTATTGCCCAAGTTCACGTTGCCAAGCTCCGCAGCGGCGAAGAGGTGGTGGTAAAGGTTCAGCGACCCATCGTCGGCCAGGTTGTACACCGAGACTTGCAGGTAATGTCGTGGCTGGCACCGTTTCTAGTGGGCCGCATCCCAGTGGTAGCGCTGGCCAACCCACCAGCTTTGGTCGAGTTATTTGCTGAAACCATCACCGAAGAACTCGACTTTCGAGTTGAGGCCGAAAACATGTTGGATGTGGCCCGTACCTTCGCCACTCTTGACCAACGAACCTATGTGATCCCACGACCTCATCCGAGGTTGGTAACTCGTCGCGTGCTAGTGATGGAACGCTTGAGCGGCTTTGCCTTTGACGACGTAGTTGGCATGCAAGAAGCGGGTATCGACACCGAAGAGATTATTCGCACCGGCATGGTGGGCTTTATGGAAGGTGCCATGCTGCACGGAATCTTCCACGGTGATCTGCACGGCGGTAACTTGTTGGTGCTTCGCGACGGTCGTACCGCCCTTTTAGACTTCGGCATCACCGGTCGCCTCAATGAAAACCGGCGTAAAGCATTTCTACGCTTGTTGCTATCGGCCAGCACAAATAACATCACCGGCCAACTGGCCGCACTTCGTGACCTAGGTGCGTTGCCCGCCGACACCGACCTCGACGCCGTGATTGTAGAGTTAGACCTCGAAAAAGGCCCGATTGACCCCACGCAGCTTTCACCAGATGAATTGGTGGAAGAACTACAACGAGTGGTGAAAGCCTTGTTAGGTTACGGCGCTCGCATCCCAAAAGAACTCATGCTCTTTGTAAAGAACATGGTCTTTTTGGACGGCGCTATTTCGAGGTTGGCACCGGATATCGATCTGTTCGCCGAGATCAGCAGAATTGCCATGTATTTCGCTACCACCCACGGCGAAACCATTGCCGCCGATATAGGGGTCGACCCGACCAGCGTCGATTTTGACTTCACCGCTATGAAGGCGGGCTTGGGCCTCGATAGCAGTGACGACCTAGCAAGCTTCACCTATCGTGATTTACAAGAACGCCGCGAGTTAATCCGGGAACGTTTCGCCAAACGCGGTGCCAGCCTAAAGTGATGACACCATGCGACTAGTTATTGCGCGCTGCTCGGTCAGCTATGTGGGCCGACTTGATGCCTATTTGCCCATGGCCAAACGCCTTATCATGGTGAAAGCTGACGGCTGTGTAGCCATTCATTCCGACGGTGGTGCCTATAAACCGTTGAACTGGATGAACGCCCCAAATCGTTTGGTGGAAAGCGATGAGGAATGGGTGGTGCATGGTGCCAAGGGTGAAGTGCTGACCATCACTATCGACCAGGTTTTTAGCGACACCAACCACGAACTTGGGGTCGATCCGGGCCTTAGGAAAGATGGCGTTGAGCTTCAGTTACAAGAGCTTTTAGCGGCTAACACCCAAGCCATCGCCGATGATCTGGCCCTTATCCGGCGTGAATACCCAACGGCTATCGGCCCGGTCGATTTAATGTGTCGCCAAAGCGATGGCACTTTGATCGCCATCGAAATAAAACGCCGGGGAGAAATAGATGGGGTTGAGCAACTCACCCGATATTTAGAAGTACTGCGCAAAGACCCAAGCTTCGGCAGCGTTGAAGGCATGTTTGTGGCACAGTCGATCAAACCCCAAGCTTGGGAGCTGGCCAGCCAACGAGGCATAAAATGCGTAGAGGTGGACTACGACGAGCTTCGGGGGATCGAGCCTCAACAGCCAAGACTGTTTTAGCTAACCTCCCTAAGCTGCGAGTCCACCTCTGCCGCTACGGAATTTAGGTTTTACGCGGCCGTACTGGCCAACACTAGGTGCAAAGTGGTTCCCGGTTTTGCAAGAGGTTGGCAAAGCCAACCCCTAATCAAGCGTCGAACTTGCACAACCCATTGCTGATAACAACCTTGTCACCAACCGAAGTGGTGAAAAGCGCTTCCCCAGCTTCGGTATTCCACATGCGGATCGTCAGTTCGTCACCAGGTAGAACCGGTGATGCGAATCGAACTTCCATGTGGCGGAACCGGGCAGGGTCTCCATCGCACAAGGTGTGCAACAAAGCACGGCCGGTGAATCCGTAGGTGCACAAACCGTGCAAAATGGGTCGTGGGAATCCACCAATGTCCGAGAAAGACTTATCGGAGTGAAGTGGATTCCGGTCGCCATTCAAACGGTAGGTGAGGGCCTGGTCGGGCCGAGTGGTATAGGTGACCACATGGTCAGGGTCACGATCTGGAGCCACGTTAACCGCGCCCGATGGTCCACGATCACCGCCAAAACCACCCTCGCCGGCAATGAAGACCGATGAACGGGTGCTAAATAGTGGTTCGCCGGTTTCAACGAGCTTGGCGTGCGATTCGGTTACTACAACCGCGCCTTTGCCTTTGTCGTAGATGCCGGTGATCTCACCTTGCGATTCGAGTTCGCCCTCAACGGGGATCTCGCGATGCAGCGTTACGGCTTGTTCACCATGTACCAACATGGCCGGGTTAAAGGTTCCGATCTTGTCCATACCGCCACCGCCAGCACCCATAACGACCGCCATGGTGGGCAATACTCGTTGCTGGACACCTTTGGTGTTTTCGGTGGTGAACTCAAGTTCCAGGTTGACCGGGTCAAGGCTTCCGGCACCCACGCTCACGGCGTAGAGCAAAGCATCTTTGCTGGTCCAGCTTCGACGACCCGGTTCACCCTTAGAACCAACAGCATCAGGATTAATTGGCATTACTACCCCCTATTTGCCTCTATGAGCCTGATAATTAGATTGACTTGCCTGGGCGGCCTGGGCCTTCAGCGTCGGCACCGCTCATGTCAGCATTCAAGCGGGCATTGGCCATAAGCTCGGCCACGATGGCACCCATCTTGGTGGGATCATCGGTTGGTTCCGAGGTGGGGCCACGGTGCCAGCCTTCTGAAATTGAAAGCGCACGACCGCTAACGTCGAAGACGCGACCGGTTACCTTCTCGGCTTCGGGGCTAGCCAACCAGGTGACAATGGGAGCAATCCAACGGGGGGACATTTGCTCTTTAGCTTCCTCAGGAAGCTGACCCATGCCCAGGTTTTCAGTCATACGAGTGAGCGCCGCGGGGGCAATGGCATTACAGGTGACGTTGTAACGAGCCAGCTCGAGGGCGGCAATTACGGTGAAGGCCGCGATGCCTGCCTTGGCGGCACCATAGTTGGTTTGGCCCACGTTGCCGTAGATACCAGAAGGTGAGGTGGTGTTAATAATACGACCGTAGGTTTCTTTGCCAGCCTTGGCTTGTTCACGCCAGTAAGCAGCCGCCCAACGGCTCGGACCAAAGGTGCCCTTCAGGTGAACCTGAATCACGGCATCCCATTCGGCTTCGGTCATGTTGGTGAGCATGCGGTCACGCAGAATACCGGCGTTGTTCACCACGATGTTCAGGTCACCGAAGGTTTCAACGGCCTGGTTCACCATGTTCTGAGCACCTTCCCAGCTGCTCACGTCATCGCCGTTTACAACGGCTTCACCGCCCATGCCACGGATTTCTTCTACAACCTCACCAGCTGGGCCAGAGCCGCCACCAGAGCCGTCCATTTCCGAGCCGAGGTCGTTAACAACAATTTTGGCGCCCTGTTCGGCCATCATGAGGGCATGCTCACGCCCGATGCCGCGGCCTGCGCCGGTGATAATAGCTACGCGTCCGTCGAGGATTCCCATCGTGTGATTCTTCTCCTGAATCGTTTGTCGGCTGTCTCGTATTACATCTGGTCGAGCCAGCACGGGTAGATACTAAAGTGTGCCACCTGGCACCGGCTCTTGGCCAACGGTCAGCAGTACTAGCTGACCGGCACAACACCGCTACGAATACAAGAATTCAACTTGCGTTGTCGATACCTATCTTGCGCTGCACATATGTACGATATGTAGCACAATGGCACAACAATCCCGTTCGATTCGGGGACGTTTAGCATTAGCCGTATCGGCTGGCGCGCTCGTCCTTATCTATGCAGCATTATTGGTGGCGTCTTATTTGGATCCTGGGTTCAACGGGAAACAGGTTGCGCGTGGAACACGCTTAGATGACGTGGATATCGCGGGCTTCAGCAAAGAAAAGCTCCAAGCTCACCTCGATGAGAAATCGAAAGAGCTGGCAAATGCTGAGGTGCGGTTGGGTTCAACCGATCAATTCGTAGCGGTTAACGCTATCGACTTAGGAATTAGCTTCGACCGCGAATCAACCGCCAAGGTGGTGCAAAAACCGCAGGTCAACGTGATTGTTCGCCCCTTAGCATGGGTCGGTAGCTTCTTTGGCGACCGTACCGTAACCTCACGTTATAGCGTGGATGAAACTTCCTTGACTAGCGAAGTGGCTGCCCTTTCTATTCCGGGCAAGGTTGCGGCCATTGAGCCAAGCATCGATGCCGAAGCTGGAACGCTGAGTTTGGTTCCAGGTGTTGAAGGTAAAGGTATCGACATTCAAGAGCTGGCAGCGGTATTGACGGAAGAAGCCGCTCGAGCCAATAACGGTGTGATTTCGGTGGCACCGCCGCTAGTACCAGTGCAGCCTCTACTGGCTGATGAAGATGTTCAAGGTGCCATCGCAGAAGCCGATGAGCAGACCAAGGCCGGTCTAACCGTGGTCGTGGAAGATGAAGAACAGCATTTTGAACCACAGGTTCTGCGAGGCTGGGTGGAATTGGATTCGGCCAGTAAGCCCGGCGATGTTAAATGGTCTTTCAACCAAGATCTGCTTGACGATTACGTTCGAGGTGCATTCTCAGAATCAGGTTCTATGGGAACCGATTCGCGTTTCAGCGTAGAAAACGGCCAAGTAGTCTTTACCCCCGGCGATGATTCCACCATGTGTTGTAGCGCCGACTCGGCCGATCTAATTGACACTGCCATTCGCTCAGGCCAAAGCCGAGTGACCCTTGAATTGCGCCAAGCTGGTGAGCAACGAGGTTTGGAATGGGCCGAAAGCTTGGGTGTAGTCGAGCCTGTAGCCACCTTCACCTCGGCTCATGCTTGTTGCCAAAACCGTGTTACCAATATCCACAAGATTGCCGACGACACTCGTGGAGTGTTGATTCTACCGGGCGAAACCTTTTCGCTTAACGGCCATGTCGGCCAACGAACTACCGAAAAAGGTTATGTGGCCGCTGGGGGCATCACCAACGGAGTGATGGTCGACCAGCTCGGTGGGGGCATTTCGCAATTCACCACAGCTTTGTTCAACGCGGCTTTCTTCGCGGGGTTGGATTATGGCGAATACCAGTCGCACTCCATTTATTTCAGTCGCTACCCTTACGGCCGAGAAGCTACGCTTTCGTGGCCGCATCCCGACCTGCAGATTAGAAACACTACGCCTTATGGCATATTGATTTGGCCGACATACACCGACACTGAAATCACGGTGACGTTGTATTCCACCAAATATGTGGATGTTGAACAGACCGCGCAATCAAAAGAACCCCAAGGCACCTGCACGCGGGTGCGCACCGAAAGAACACGCCGCTACCTCGACGGAACGGTCAAGGTTGACAGCGTGAGTGCTCTGTATCGCCGAGTGGAAGGCGAGAATTGTTCGGGCGAATCTTCGGTGCCCACCACGGCGCCAGCCCCAACTACACCCCCACCTCCCACCACACCCCCAGCCACCGAGCCTGAAGAGCCATCACCGCCGCCCAGCTCCCCCGCGTCACCGGACGATGAGGAATGAGCCAACTAGATTTTGATGCAGTGATTGTTGGCGCTGGCCCGGCTGGCACCGCAACCGCTATTCATCTAACACGCTTAGGTTTCAGCGTCGGGCTTTTCGACAAAGCACAATTTCCACGCGATAAAACCTGCGGTGATGGGCTCACCACCTTGGCCCTGCGTGAGCTGGAAAGTCTCGGGTTTCAACCGGCCGTGGTCCCGTCATGGACCACGGTCACCGAGGCGGTCTTACATTCGCCTTATCGCCATATCGTTTCGCTACCATTGCCAAGGGGGCCCGGCGTTTTTGCCGCGGTAACACGGCGTATGGAACTTGACGATGCGTTGTTGCAAACCGCCATCGAAACTGGGGTTCAATTCTTCCCTGGGGCTTCACTTACCAGCGCCAGCCAAGATGCCACCGCCGTTAAGCTGGGTTTTTCTAACTTAGGTGAGGTAAGCGCCCGATGGGCCATTGGGGCCGATGGCATGTGGTCACCATTAGCGCGGATGCTTGGTGCCGCCCAAAGTGGATACCGAGGCGAATGGCACGCTTTCCGCCAATACTTCACCAACACCGCACCGGGTTCATCCAACCTTCATATTTGGTTTGAACCCGATCTGTTGCCTGGCTACGTGTGGTCGTTTCCAGTTGGTGAGAATGGCGCCAACGTGGGTTTTGGGGTGCTGAGAGGCGAGCGAATGAAGGGCGCTGAACTAGCCCGTCTATGGCCTGAGCTGTTGAAAAGACCAGCGATTCTAAGGGTACTTGGTACCCACGCTGAGCCTGAAGACACCCACCGTGCTTGGCCTATTCCGGCCGGGGTCACCGCCGCGACCCCTACTTGGGGGCGTTTCCTTTTCGTGGGCGACGCCGTGCGAGCAGGTGACGTGTTAACGGGCGAAGGCATCGGCCAAGCCTTGTTAAGCGGACGTTTGGCTGCCGACGCGGTGGGTTTAACCCAGGGCTCTAGCCCGACGGTCGATGAGGTGCAAACCGTGGCTTTGGCCTATGAGAAAGCACTGCAACAAACCTTGTTTGCCGATGCTCGCATGGCGAGTCTGTTAAATAAAATAATTGCTGCTCCGTGGCGAGCTGAAACCGCCATCAGAGTGATCGGGCTCTCGCTTTGGAACCGGCAACAGTTCGCACGCTGGTTATTTGAAGATTCTCCTCGCGGTATTGCCTTTATGCCTTCACATTGGAAACGCGGAGCGTTAAGCGGCCCAGCGGCATTCGCGCCTAGGAACTAAGCAGTCGCAGCGTCGTGGCTTTCGCCCGAGCGCTACGCTGTTGCCATGTTACGCACACGTTTAACTGAAGCTCTACAAATTGAGCACCCTGTAATGCTGGCGGGTATGGGCGGAGTTTCTTATCACGAACTCGTAACCGCAGTCACCGAAGCTGGCGGTTTTGGCTGCATGGGCGCTTCTACCATGGGTTTTGACGAAATGGTAGGAGAAATTTCCCGAGTCAGGAAAGCCACGCAAAAACCCTTTGGAGTTGACCTTCTTACGGCCTCTCCCGGCGATTTAGAAGCCAAGGTACAAGCCATTATCGATGGTGGTGCCGAAGTATTTGTGGCGGGCCTTGGTGTACCACGCGATGTCATCGACCTATGCCATGCCAACAATGTGCTGGTTATGAATATGTGTGGCAAGGTCCGCCACGCTATTGCAGCGGTGGAAGCAGGCTGTGACATTGTGGTGGCACAAGGCACCGAAGCTGGCGGACACACTGGTCAAGTGGCCACCATGGCATTAGTGCCCCAAATTGTAGATGCCGTCGGCGATCGAGTACCGGTAGTGGCAGCTGGTGGAATTGTAGACGGACGGGGTTTGGCAGCAGCGTTGTCACTTGGCGCTGACGGAGTCTGGATTGGGACCCGCTTCATCGCCACGCCCGAGGCTCGGACCACCCCCGGTTATAAAGAAACCCTGCTTAACCTGCCCGATGACGGCACGGTAATTTCACGTGGCTACACCGGTAAAACATGTCGGGTGGTACGAAACGACTACACCCAATATTGGGAAGATAACCCTGATGAGCTGCAACCTTTTCCACAGCAATTTATGCGCTCGGTTACCGATGGGGCCAACCATCTAGGCGCCGATTCTTCCACCGAAGTTGACCCATCTAAAGAGTTTTGGCCAGCTGGCCAAGGCGCCGGCGCTATTGGAGAGGTTGTTCCGGCTGGAGAGCTGGTATTGCGCTTTGTTGAAGAAGCCGAAGCCGTGTTGGGCAAGCTTAATTCGTATCACCTGGTTTAATAACAGGCATGCATAGCCACAGCGATCGCGACCAAGCCTGGGCATCCATCGAAATTGAGGCCAGACCAGAGCAGGTTTTTCATTACCTACGCCAACCTGCTCACCACGCCGAAATTTCGGGGGATCAAAGCGTGAAGGCAGCTATTTTCGGGCCGACCGAACTTTCTAACGGTGATCGCTTTGGCATGTCGATGAAAATGTTCGGTGTGCGCTACAAGATGACCTCTCGTGTGGTTGAATTCGAGCTGAATCACAACATCGCTTGGGCACACTTTGGTGGTCATCGTTGGCGCTACACGATTCGTGAACTGCCTTCGGGCCACTCACTGGTCACCGAAACTTTCGATCTATCAACCTCGAAAGCCCCTTGGGCCTTGCGATTGGCCGGTTTCCCCAAACGTCATGAAGGCAACATCACTGCCTCGTTGGAAAACCTAAAACGCCTGGTTGAGGCCGAGGCATAAACTTAGCTGACACCAAAATTGGCCGTGCGGTTCAACCTAGTTGAACCGCCGCCAAACATTAACTTCAAAACAGCCCATCAAGCGTGACTGAACACTTGACCAGCGCTTGGCCGCCTACCGTGGCTCGATTTCACTGCGAAGCACATTGCCGCGCTCTACGTTGTTTTCAAAGAGCACGCGGTAACGGATCCAAGGGCCGATTCCGTTCACTAGCAAAACTTTGCCTTTGGTGCCCGCGGGTACCCCAATGAGATCGGTGGTTGCTACCACTTTTTGGTGGCGCTTCAGCTCGTCGTTGGCTTCACTTTTGGTATTAGGCACGAAAACGGTGTCTCCTGGTTTTGGCTAAACCCCACCGTGGCGAGGCCGCCACTAGCATAGGACTCATGGCATTATGCGCCAGGATCGTGGGGAAGGCCTAAAACGCGCTCGGCAATAATGTTGCGTTGCACCTCACCGGTTCCACCACCCACGGTTAAGGCCGGGCCGAACAAGAAGCCATAATGCCACAACGCAGGTTCGTCGCCCATTGGTCCATGGCTCGACAACATGCCGCCGGCACCGGTCAAGGACTTGGCAGCACCCATGATGCGTTGACCATGCTCATCAGCCAAGATCTTGCGGATGGACGCCTCGGGCCCCGGAGCTTCGCCCTTGATGGCCGCCGTTAAAGTACGCAATCGAATTAGGCGCAGCAGTTCCGATTCAATGTGAAGTGCAGCCAATTCTTGGCGCATGATCGGATCAGTGCAGCCTCCAGATTTTCGCACTACATCCAAGAGATCTTCAGCGGTGGGACCCATACCCCACAAGGCACCTCCGCTAGAAAGCGAAACCCGCTCGTTGCCTAGCGTTACCTTGGCAAGCGCCCAACCACGGTTCTCTTCACCCACCAGGGCATCGGCGCCGAGACGAACATCGGTAAGAAATACTTCGTTGAAGGTATGGCCACTGGTCATGTCAACGATTGGTCGCACTTCTACCCCCGGTGCATCCATAGGGCAGATAAAGTATGAAATACCTTGATGTTTGGGCACATCGGCGTTAGTGCGGGCAATCAGAATGCCAAATTTCGAGGCGTGCGCACCCGAGTTCCAAATCTTCTGGCCGTTGATGACCCAAGTGTCGCCATCTTTGGTGGCGGTAGTTCGAAGCGAAGCTAAATCGGAACCTGCTTCAGGTTCGCTGAAGAGTTGGCACCAAATCTCTTCACCGGAGAGCAGCGGAGGCAAATATCTGCTTTTTTGCTCCTCTGTTCCGGCATGCAAGATGGTGGGACCAGCCCAACCAATGCCAATGGTGTTGCTCGGCCGCGCCACCCCGGCCGATTTCAACTCCTCATCGATAATTAGCTGATGCATTGGCGCGGCATCAAGCCCATATGGTTTGGGCCAATGAGGTGCTACCAGGCCTGCTTCCGCCAATTCTTTACCGGTTGGATTAGGGTTCCTCGCCAACCATTCACGTATCTCTAGTCGACGAGGATCATCGTCGCTAGGCAGTTCAAAATCCACGTACGCCACGCTAGCCGAGGGAAAAGTTCTAAGATGTCTCTTCCATGGGGACTAACGCTTTAACTACTTGGAATTTTGCTGACGTTTGGGAGACCATCGCCAACGTGGCCGGAGATCGCCTGGCCCTGGCGCACGCCGATACCCATCGCAGCTGGAAAGAAATGGATGAACGGGCGAACGGCTTCGCCAATGCCTTGTTGAGCTTGGGTGTAAACGAGCAAGACAAGGTGGCGCAATATCTTTATAACTGTGCCGAATATATGGAATCACAGTTCGGAATATTTAAAGCTGGGCTAGTTCCGGTCAACACCAATTACCGCTATATGGATGAAGAGCTGGTATATCTTTGGGATAACTCGGACACCGTGGCGGTTGTTTTCCACGGGGTGTTCTCGGAACGGATTGAAGCCGTTCGTGATCGGGTACCAGGGGTAAAGGGTTGGTTCTGGGTTGACGATGGGCACGGTAGCTGCCCGGATTGGGCCACTCCCTATGAAGATGCGGCGACTTCCCATCCCGAACGTGTAACTGCACCATGGGGTCGTAAAGGTGAGCACATTTTGATGCTCTACACCGGGGGCACCACAGGAATGCCCAAGGGCGTTATGTGGCAACAAGAAGATCTCATTTCACGTCTGGGAAGCCCCAACAATGCGGTTTTGGCTGGCGAACCCGACTACGAAGCTTTCGCTGCTAGCCTGCCAGACCCTGGTTTAGTCACATTGCCCGCATGTCCGATTATGCATGGCACCGGCTGGTTTAGCGCCTTGATTGGCCTGCTCACCGGCGGCGCGGTGGTTACGCTCGCCGGTCGTTCCTATGACGTGGTAGAAATGCTCGACACCATTGAGCGTGAAGGCGTGAACGGTGTGGCGGTAGTTGGAGACGTGTTCACCAAGCCCATGGTGGCAGCCCTCGACTCTTCCCCCAACAAGTGGGACATTACCAGTTTGAAGATGATGAACTCCTCGGGTGTCATGTGGAGCGAAAGCGTTAAGCAAGGTCTTCTCAAACATCATCCTGACATGATCTTGGTTGACGCTTTTTCTTCGTCGGAAGCCTTAGGCATGGGTCAGTCAATCTCGGGTGGAGGAATGGCCGCCAAGACCGCCAAATTTGACCTTGGAACCGAAGCTCGAGTGATCGATGACAACGGCCAAGACGTAAAACCAGGTTCCGGCGAAATCGGCCGTGTAGCGGTGGGTGGGCTACAACCCCTTGGCTATTACAAAGATGAAAAGAAGACCGCCGAAACCTTCATCACTATCGACGGCCAGCGCTATTCCATGCCGGGTGACTACGCCACGGTAGAAGCCGACGGTACGCTCACCCTCTTAGGTCGCGGCTCGGTGTGCATTAACACCGGTGGTGAGAAGGTGTTCCCTGAAGAGGTGGAAGAGGTTCTGAAAACCCATCCCGGGGTGTCAGACGCGGTAGCCGTGGGCGTGCCCGATGAGAAATTCGGCCAAGTTGTAACAGCCGTGGTGGAAGCTAAAGATGGCACTCAAGCCTCGGCCGACGAACTAATCAACCACGTAAAATCGCAGCTCGCTGGTTATAAGGCACCAAAACATGTGGTCATGGTTGACACCATTGGTCGTGCTGTAAACGGCAAGGTCGACTACAAGCGCCTAACAACGTTGGCCCGCGACGAACTGGGCTTATAAGAGTTAAGCCGTGACATCACACCGTGTATCTTCGAGCGATGGCACCGAAATTGTCTATCACGATCTAGGTGGCAGTGGGCCGACACTATTGTTTGCTCATGCCACCGGATTTCACGGCAAGGTTTGGCTGCCCATAGCGAACGCCCTGGCCGATTCGTTTCATTGTTACACTGTCGACATGCGTGCCCACGGAGATAGCCGTGCGAGCTTGCCGCCGGGGTTCAATTGGCAACAATTCGGCCGCGACATCGGTGCTGTTATCGAGGCACTGGGGTCTCCCCAACCACTGTTTGGGGTTGGGCATTCTAAGGGTGGCGCCGCCTTAATGTTGGCCGAATACAGCCATCCTGGCACCTTTGCGGCCTTGTATTGTTTCGAGCCGATTGTGTTTCCTAAGGCCCACACCGATGTAGCAGAAGCGGCCGAGAACCCTATGGCTCAAGGGGCGCGCAAGCGCCGTCACGTTTTTGATTCCCGCCAGGCTGCCTACGACAACTATGCCCAAAAGCCTCCATTTAACGCCCTAGACCCCGAAGTTTTACAAGCCTATGTAGATTACGGTTTTGTTGACCTGGCTGACGGTAGCGTCGAGCTCAAATGTCAGGGCGATGACGAAGCCGTTATTTATGGCACTAGCGGTACCCATGGACTTTTCGAACACCTAAGTGAAATGTCGGTGCCGATCACAGTAGCTCGAGGTGAAGAGAGCCACACCGCGGCCGCCGCTAACTTGATCGTGGCGGCAATGCCTAATGCCACTCTCGAAGAGCACCCCGAGGTGGGGCATTTTGGGCCTCTTGAAGATCCAAGTAGATTCGCGGCACGGATTCGACTCGCTTTTGGCGTTTAGTCCTGTCCCTTTGTTGGCCAGTTGCACCCGTACAAGGATTCAATGTCCAAGTTTTTTCGTTCTCGTTCTCGCCAATCTTCTATTGGCGCGCTAGTTGAACGTATCCATAACACCGACGATTTGGTCGACCAATGGTGGGAGAACATTCGGGGGGTAGCCCCAATCGATCGGCTTTATTATTCGGCTTCGGCACTTGGTGATTGGAGCCTTATTTGGCACCTAGCCGGTACGGCGCAAGGTGTGTTAGACCACGAGCGAGGTTGGCACCGCGCCACTCGTCTAGCAGCTGCGCTAGGCGTTGAGTCGGCCCTGGTAAATGGCGCCGTGAAGTCGCTGTTTCGGCGGACACGTCCGGTGGCCAGCGCGCTTCGTCCTTACAAACTACGAATTCCGGTGACCTCAAGTTTTCCCAGCGGCCATGCCAGTTCCGCCTTTATGGCCGCACGTCTATTGTCAGACCAAAATCATCAAGCCCCGTTGTGGTACGCACTGGCAGCTTTGGTATCGACTAGCCGCGTTCATGTGCGCATTCACCATGCATCTGACGTCTTAGCCGGTGCAGCACTTGGGGTTCTATTGGGTGAAGTTGCGGTGCGAATAGCACCTCTACCAGCGCTTGATTCGCCGGGATCATAAGAAACGCTGGTTAAATTAGGTATGTCTTCTTTTACAGTGACCTTTGATTATCGCTGCCCTTTCGCTCGAATTGCTCACCTTCATATCCTTGACGGCTTAGCCCAGGGAGCCGACTGGAAAGTTCACTTCAGCCCGTTTTCGCTTACGCAAGCGAAAGTCGAAGAAAGCGACCCGGGCTGTGCCTGGCAAGACACCGAATCCGACACTGGACTCTTAGCGCTAGAGGTGTCTATGGCGGTACGGGACCATTTTCCAGAGGCCTTCAACGACCTACATCGCAACCTGTTTAACCTGCGACATGTAGATTTCGGAAGCTTGGCTAGTCGCGACGACCTGAGCGGTGCCATTGAAGGTTCTGGATTATCCGCGAAAGAGGTTTTTGAGCTCGTCGACACGAAAGAAGCCTTAAAGACCGTGCAGCGCGAGCATGAAGCTTCCGTGGCCGAGAACTCGGTTTGGGGTGTGCCGACCTTTATCGCAAATGGTCAGGCCGCGTTCGTACGGCTAATGGATGAACCATCGGCTGATGGTAAGCCTGCCATTGAGGTTGTGAACAACATCATCAACATGTTGCAGGAATGGCCACAACTGAACGAGTTCAAACACACCACATTAGATCGCTAGTTGCGATGCCAATAGCTACGTTCTAGATAGCTACGTTCTAGATCGAGGGGATCGACCGTTTGAAAGATTATGGAACTGGAACTGGCCCTTCCAGAACTTCTTCCAAATCTTGGGCGGCTAGAAGCACCCGAACGTCAAGCAGCAAGTCGGCCACTTCATCAGTTGAGATGAGGTTGCGATGCTGAATATCTCCTAACCCCTGATCGATTAGAGCCAAGGCCTCGGCGATGGTATCGATGGCTGCCGTCTTAGTCATTCAATTCCTCCCGAGTCGTTTGCTGAACGAGCCTAATCTGTGTGACCACGCTTACCTATCATAGTGGTCTTAACTTCACTTAGTCGGTCGCCAACGCGAAACAATTACCGAACGAAGTGATAATTCCCTAACGCTCTGCGACCCTCACACGATCTAAGATCAACTGCCATGGAGATAGCCGGTTCAAACATTGTTATTACCGGAGCTGCCAACGGCATTGGCGCAGCTCTAGCGAAGCGTTTCGCCGCGCTTGGGGCCACCACGTTGGTTCTAGGCGATATTGCCGAAAATGCTCTGGATGAGGTGAAGTCGCAGTTGGACAGCACGGGCACCACGGTTGTAACCCAACGTTGCGATGTCGCTAATGAAGCCGATGTTATTGCCCTCATTCGGGCCGCTGAGGCGGTTGGACCGGTTGATTTGGTGTGTTCAAACGCCGGTATTTTCATCGGTGGTGGGGTGGAAGTGGCGGATGACGACTGGCAGAGAATTATTGACATTAACCTCATGGCCCACATTTACGCTGCTCGGGCGGCGCTGCCAGCCATGATCGAACGGGGTTCGGGCTATTTGCTCAACACCGCCTCCGCGGCTGGGTTGTTAAGCCAGATCGGTTCAGCCCCCTACGCTGTCACCAAACACGCGGCCGTGGCCTTGGCCGAATGGCTTTCAATTACTCATGGTGGCCAGGGCATAAAGGTTTCGGTGTTGGCACCACAAGCAGTTCGTACCAACATGACCGCCGGGTCAGAAGGTGGAGGTGTCGCGGGCGTCGATGGAATGTTGGAAGCCGACCAGGTGGCCCAGATCGTGGCCGAGGGTCTGCGCGAGGAGACGTTCTTGATTCTCCCCCACCCCGAGGTAGCTGGTTATATGCAACGCAAAGCTTCTGACTACAACCGCTGGTTGGCAGGCATGCGTCGGCTGCAAGATCGTTTCCGAGGCTAAACGTGATAATTCCTGGCTGGATCTTCCCACCCTCTCGTTCGGTTTCAAAATTCTCGCAAGCTCAGACCAGATCATGGTCGGTGGTCTATCGACTGATGGGCGCTTTGGCGGCCACGTTGGTCGCCATCATGGCTTTGGCACCGGCGGCATCGGCCGAAGATCGTACTTTTTCGATTGAAGAAATTCATGTCGTCGCGACGTTGTTGCCCAACGGTTTGGTCGACGTTCGCGAGTTCGTGACCTACGAGTTCAAAGGCGCTAACAGCTCACCCTTTAGCGTGGGTTCTCGTGATTTTGTGACCGCCAGTTCGGGAATCAGCTCGGCACCAAGTGGAACTATTTCCAATGTAAGTGCCTACCGCGATGGCGAAGCACTGGAGATTTTGGTGGCGAACCAGAACCTGATCGAATGGGACATTTACCCAGCTCGAAGCGGAATTCACACCTACGAACTGCGTTACACCTTGGCCGACGCTGTGACGGTAGGTAGTGATGTGGTGGAGTTCTACCGCCAGTGGGTGGGGCCAACGTCGCCCACCGTGCATAAATGGTCGGCCGAAATCAGTGTGCCGGGAGGCGCTGATGGGGTTTTGGTGTGGGGACACGGGCCGCTCGATGGAACAATTTTCCCTGAAGGTTCCGGTGCGGTAGCCAACATTGCCGAAGGCTCACGCTCCGGTGAATTTATCGAAACCCGCTTGGCAATACCGGTTGATCGTTTCCAACTAGAGCCAGGCAGCGAAGAATTACTCCCCAATATTTTGGCTGAAGAAGAAACATGGGCGAATGAGGCTAATGCCCGTCGCCAGGCCGTTATTGACGCTGAGAATCGACGGGCCAAAATTGAGGAAGGCCTGAATTGGGCCATTGGACCGATTCTGTTGTGGGCCGCTGGCGGTTTCTATCTAATTTGGAACCGGTGGGGCCGCGATCCTAAAAAACCAGATGACATTGGTGATTATTGGCGCGAAGTACCCGATGACCCGCCCGCGGTAGCCCAAGCGTTCTTATCGTGGGGCTCGGTTAGCGCCGATGGCTATTCGGCCACGGTATTGGATTTAGCTCGCCGCGGTTATATGCGTATTGAAGAGGAAACGGTTGAACGCAAGCTGCTTAAAGATCGGGTTGAGCACCGTTTCGTACGTCTCAATGATCCACCAAATGACCAACTAAACAACTTTGAACGTGACACTTTGGGATGGCTATTTAAGTACTCACCGGTGATCACTCAAGAGGAGCTGGTGAAACAGAACCGCAAACATCAAACGGCGGCGGCCAGTTTCTGGAAAACGTTCCAAAGCAATGTCAGCAGTAACCTTAAGGGCCGCAATTACACCCAAAGCGGAAAAGGTTGGGCTTTCTTTTGGCATTTCGTGATTGTGGCTGGATTGATTGGCATTGCCTTTATTGCGCTGTTGAACGAGGCTTGGCTTCCCATGATTTTGGCGGCAGTGGCAGCAGTAGTGCTGATCCCACTGGCACTTCTACACCGAGCCCGTACCCCGGCGGGAACACGACGCCTGGCGGAATGGACCGGACTGCGCCGTTTCATGAAAGACTTTTCTCGTCTAGATGAAGCTCCGGTTGGTCACCTGGCACTGTGGGAGCATTATCTGGTGGCAGCGGTGGCATTAGGCGTCGCCGATGACCTAATTAAAGGCTTAACGGTTCAATTCCCCGAGCTTATGGACGCTAATTCTGCCACGACTTTTGCTCCCTGGTATGTGGCCAGCGCCACTAGCGGTAACCGATTCTCAAACTTCGGTTCTTTCGCTTCCCAGGTGGGGTCATCATCGGTTTCAAGCTTCACCCCACAATCGAGCGGTTCTGGCTCGGGCGGTGGTTTTTCTGGTGGCGGTGGAGGCGGCGGCGGTGGGGGCGGCGGCTTCGGTGCCCGCTAGGGTTACCTGCACGCATTGGGATTCACCTGCCGAAATACCTAATCATCCAACCATTCGACCACCTATAAACCCATAGACCACAAGGGGGCCTTAATGGCTTTTGAATTCGATTTGGAACAAACAGATCATCTGTTGACCACGACGCGAGCCGTGCGCAAGCGGCTCGACTTCGACACGCCGGTGCCTCGGGAACTAATTGCCGATTGTTTACGGGTAGCAATACAGGCCCCGACAGGTGGCAACACGCAGCGTTGGCGTTGGATTGTTATAGACGACCCAGCCAAGAAACAGGCCTTGGCTGATATGTACCGCGAAGGCTGGGGGCCGTATCTGCAACAGTCAAAGCAGACTCGCAAAGATCAGGGTCTCAACCCCGAAACCAGGGTTTCTGATTCTGCGGATTATTTAGCCGATCGACTCCATGAAGTGCCCGCCATGTTGATTCCATGCCTTCTAGATCGTGGGAACGGCCCTGGATATTGGGGTTCGGTGTTACCCGCTGCGTGGAGTTTTATGTTGGCGGCGCGCAGCCGTGGGCTAGGCACCGCGCTAACCACTATCCATTTGTTCAAAGAACAAGAAGCCGCCGAGCTGTTGGGTATTCCCAACACGGTCAGCCAAGCGGCTCTCATTCCCATTGGGTACTACACCGGCGATGACTTTAAGGAAGCCAAACGCCGTCCGGTAGAAGAAATCACCTATTGGAACGAGTGGAAACAAACCGACATCGGCGCTTAGCTGGGCGCCAGCGCCCGAATGCTTTCTCGTAGGTCAACCCCTACGGGAATCACCGCAAGTGCCGGGGTGGTGACCCCATTTTCCATGTAGCGCCCGATGGTTTCTTTGCAAGCCTCGGGCGTTCCATGCACCACCAAAGCATCCACCACATGGTCGGGAATAGCCTCTAAGGCCTCAGCGCGGTCACCAGCACTCCAAAGCTCCCACATTGGGGTGAGCTCTTCTTCTCGGCCGAGCCACCGGTGGAAATCGGCATAAACGGGCACATTCAGATATGAGGCGATTAAGCGGCGGGCCACCCCACGGGCCACTTCGGCGTCGGGGTTAGGAATCACGAAGATGCGGGCCACGATCTCTTTTTGGGTGGCTTCTTCAGCCGTCGCACCCGCCTGTTGTGCGCCAGCATGCACCTCGGGCACCACCGTTAGAACATCGTCGGGCGAAAGCCAGTTGATAATGGCGCCATCGCCTTCTCGACCCGCCAAGCGCAACATTCCTGAACGTAGCGCCGCCACCAAAATCGGCACTGGTTGTGGTGGCACTACTCCTAGTCGGAAACTCCTTACCGAAAAGCGTCCGTAATCTTTCGTAACCTTTTCACCGGTTAGGGAATCTCTTAGGAATCGTACCATGGCTTGAACCTGCTGGTATGGCTCTTCGAAGGGGATCCCGTTCCAACCTTCCACGATCACATTCGACGAAGAACCAATTCCGATGGCGAAACGTCCGGGGGCAGCTTGAGCCATTGACCCAACACTTTGCGCGAAACAAGCCGGTCCACGGGTGTAAGCAGGGATAATGGCTGTACCTAGACGCAGGCTCGGCGCCCAAACCGAAGCTAAAGCCAATGGGGTGAAGCCGTCAGCACCGTCGGCTTCAGCCGACCAGGCGTCGGTGTAGCCAAGATCTACCAGCTCTTCAAACCATTCTCGTTGTTCCCCCAAAGGCACTCCGCCAAATGGCACCGTCATTCCATAACGACTCATTGCACCCATCCATTTCATTCTCGCTTGTAACTTTCAGCTTAGATCGACGTCAAGGGTAAGGTCGTAGCAATAATCTGGCGGGGAATCTACTAGTAGACGACTGCCGTAACCCTTATAGGAGAATGTGAATGAATCGTCTCAAGACAGTGCTGGCCGTTGTGGCAGCGTTTGCGGTGCTAACGGTGAGCGCTTGTTCCAGTGACGACAAGCCTTCGGGTGGCAGCGCCAAAGCACCGAGTGTTTCAGCTGAAGAAAAGCCCTATGTCGACGCTATGGTATCGGGCTTCGACCGTTCTGAAGATGAGCTAAATCTGACCGACGCCCAGGTTGAATGCATAAGCGCTGGAATGGTGAAAACCGTCGGCGTGAATCGCTTCAAGGATCATGGTGTAACCCCGGAGGACTTAAGCGACCGTAACGACAGCTTTGATCTGTCCGAGCTCGAACTTTCCATGGACGACGGCTACAAAATCTACGATTCATTCGGTAGCTGCGGTGTTAACTTCCGTGAGGTGCTACTGGAAGAACTGGGTGCCGATGAGGATATGAGCAGCGAAGCCAAAGATTGTGTCGCCAAGGTCTTCGACGAAAAGAGCACTCGCACCTTTGCAGCCGCGCTCTTTACCGGTGGTGAAGATGTGATGTTTGAGAACCCAGAAGTCGCTGAGATCTTCAGTGGCCTGATGGAGTGCATGTTCATGGACATGGACTTCGACATGGACGACGAGTAAGACCTTCGCGTCACCCACTCTGGGCCTCAACGAGCCTTATAGGCGTTAACTAGTTAGGTGAGCTTTTACTAGCTTTACCACCAAAGCCGACTCCGTGTTCAAGACCGTTAATCTAGGTTCTGGAACCACAGGGTCGGCTTTGGTTGTTTTTCGGGAGTTTGAAGTGTGCGCGTGCCAAATTCGTTTTCGGCCGACCGGCGTCTGGAATCGCCACTAACGTACGTTCAAGTCGATTTGGAGAAAGACCAACGTGTACGAAGATATTCTGTATGAAGTTCAAGACGGAATGGGCCTTATTACGCTAAACCGCCCCCAACAGCTAAACGCTTGGGGCGGCAAGATGGCCACCGAAATGCGCCAAGCCGTAGAGTCGGCTGCCAATGACCCTGAGGTAGTGGCCATTGTTATTACCGGCGCTGGCAAAGGCTTTTGCGCTGGGGCCGACCTTTCCTCGTTAACCAATTTAGTAAGCGCCAACCAGGGCGAAACCACCGACGGGGACGATCCAGCGGCAGCGATTTCGGCGGAACTGAGCGGCGGCGCGAAAGACAACGGGGCTGGCGACGATGGCGACGCTAGCGACGCTGGCGAGGACGTCGTAACAAATAATTTTGCTGGCGCGTATACCTATTTGATGGCGGTCGAAAAGCCCGTTATTGCGGCGATTAACGGTGCGGTAGCTGGTATGGCAGTTCCGATGGTGTTGTCGTGCGACCTGCGTTTCATGGCCGATGAAGCCGTGATTGTGACGGCGTTTGTACAGCGGGGCCTAATCGCCGAGTTTGGTACTAGCTGGCTGTTGGCGCGCCAGGTGGGACCGGCCCATGCCTTAGACATGTTGTTTTCGTCGCGCAAGGTTGACGGTCAAGAAGCGGCTCGCATGGGTTTTGTGAACCGCTCAATGCCACTCGAAGAGCTAATGCCTTATGTGCGTGATTATGTGTCCGGTCTGGCTCGGATGTCGTCGCCTAGTTCTATGGCGGTGATGAAACGCCAGGTATATTCCCAGCTCCACGACGGTTTGGGCGCCGCGGAACGCGAGTCGTTGGCGTTGATGGCGCAAAGTTTCCGTCGCCCCGATTTCGCGGAAGGGGTTAAATCGTTCTTAGAACAGCGCGAGCCGCAGTTCAACCGTTTGCCGGTGGCCGAGGGTTAGCCACCCGCTTCGTTGTTGCAGGTCGCCGCTGCGTAGCTTCCACCTGTCACCCCTCGGTTCGGTATATGGGCTAGGTGTGGTGAATAATGATGCAAGCGGTCACGTAATAAAACTTATACTTAAGCAGTAGATCCCCCTCTTATAAGGAGATTTCATGTCAGAAGCGTGGATTATTGACGCTGTCCGAACCCCTCGTGGTATTGGAAAAGTAGGTAAAGGTGCGCTCGCCGATGTGCACCCGCAAGAGCTGGGCTCCACCGTTTTGCGTGCTATTGCTGAGCGCAACGGTTTGAACTCAAGCGACATTGACGATGTGGTGTTTGGTACCCACATGCAAACCGGCACCCAAGGGGGCGACTTGGCCCGCATGGCGGCCCTAGGCGCTGGTTTCGATATCAAAGTAAGTGGTGTCACGCTCGATCGTTTCTGCGGTTCGGGTATCACCACCACTGGTATGGCTGCTGCGTCGGTTATGTCGGGGCTTGAAGATGTGGTGATCGCTGGTGGTGCTGAGATGATGTCGTCTTATGCTGCCAACAACGCTGGCGGGCCACGTCTGCCCTTTATGGACAAGGGCAACGAAATTCTGCGGGCATTGCATCCCCAGTCGAACCAGGGTGTGGCCGCCGATGCCATTGCCACCTTGGAAGGTATTTCTCGTGAAGCGTTGGACGAGCTGTCGGCCGAGTCACAGCGTCGGGCCGACCAAGCTATTCGTGAGGGCCGTTTCGACAAGAGCTTAGTGCCAGTGGTGCGCCCCGATGGCACCGTGATTTTGGATCGGGAAGAGTACCCCCGCCCCAGCACCACCATCGAGTCGTTGGCCGGTTTGTCACCGTCGTTTGCCCAGCTAGCCGATATTCCTTTGGATGAGGAGGGCAACACCTTCCGCTCGATGATTTTGCGTCGTTACGAGGGGCTAGACATTCAACACGTGCACCATGCCGGTAACTCATCGGGTGTGGTTGATGGAGCGGCTGCCATTTTGGTTACCAGCCCCGAATACGCCAAAGCCCACGGGCTAAAGCCGCGGGCTCGTATTGTGGCCATGTCGAACATGGGTGATGACCCAACCCTTATGCTAAACGCTCCGGTGCCAGCCGCTAAGAAGGTGCTTGGCCGTGCGGGCATGACCCTTTCCGACATCGATTTGATCGAGGTTAACGAGGCCTTTGCCGTGGTGCCCGAGAAGTTTATTCGCGACTTGGGCATTGACCGTGAGAAGATCAACGTGAACGGTGGGGCGATTGCCCTTGGCCACCCCATTGCCGCTACTGGTGCCATGTTGATTGGCACCGTGTTGGACGAGCTGGAACGCCAAGATAAGCAGACTGGTTTAGTAACCATGTGTGCAGCTGGTGGTATGGCCCCAGCGATTATTATCGAGCGGATTTAATTAGGTATTAAACCTGCTATAGCTGGTTGTGCTTCGGCGGCTACTTCTGTTGTGAGGTAGCCGCCGTTGCTCGTTTTGGGCCGGCTTGGCGCCGGTGTAGCGGGGGTCATGTGTGCTTTTAGCGGGCGGAGCCTTCTCGCAGAGACGTTGACCAGCTCGCTGATGTTATGTGCAGCTGGTTTTAGCGGGCGGTCCAGCCGCCGTCCACGGCGAGTATCTGGCCGGTTACATAGGTGCTAGCTCGGCTGGCCAGGAACAGGAGGGCGCCGTCGAGTTCGTCTTCGTTGCCGCCACGACCCATGGGGGTATTGCGTTGAATGAAGTTCATGCTGCCTTCATCACCCCACATGACATCGGTCATTTCCGAAACAAACCAGCCAGGAGCCAAGGCGTTCACTCGCACCCCTTTGCGGGCCCATTGAGCGCCAAGTTCTCGGGTGAGGTTGACCAGGCCGCCCTTTGAGGCACAGTACGAGGCTTGTTTAATGGGGGCAGAAGCTACCAGCCCAAGAACTGAGGCCACGTTTATTATCGAACCTGAGCGTTGGGGAAGCATTCG
Organism: Acidimicrobiia bacterium; assembly: GCA_041676705.1. NCBI lineage: Bacteria > Bacillati > Actinomycetota > Acidimicrobiia > Acidimicrobiia bacterium. Next base: position 7,753 of record JBAYRL010000007.1, on the reverse strand, counting down.
GCGGGCGGCCAGCTGACTAAGCACAAACGGGGCGGTTAGGTTCACTTCCAACACTTGGCGAAAATGGGCCGGGTCTTCATCTTCGGCTGCGAACTGATCGCCAATGCCAGCGTTGTTGACCAGGATTTCGAGTGGCCCTGCATCGGCGGCAATGTTGATGAGCTGGACGCAATCATCGTCGTTGGCCACGTCGGTTACTACTGGGATTAGGCCATCGCCGCATTCGCTGGCCAGCTGGTTGAGGCGTTCTTCACGTCGGGCGGCCGCTACTACCGTGGCTCCAGCGGCGTGAAGCACTTTGGCGAAGCGATAACCCAAGCCACTGGAAGCCCCGGTTACTACCGCTACCTGGCCTTCCAAGCTAAAAAGTGAAGAAACGTGATCGTGCAGGCTCATGGCCTTATACCGTAATGGCTGCCTGATGACGCATGAGGCCAATCTTGGCTGAGCCGTAGTCGGGCTCGAGTAGTCGGTATCCGTTTCCTAATTCAGGTTGCCAAATGTGGTAGGCGTAGCGGCGGCTACACCAGCACCTTGATCTCGTACGTTACGACTGGAGCACTAGCTAATCGAGCATCGGTGGTGAGCAGCGAACTGGCGGGCAGCGCTGCTGACCCTGGCATCCGCGTTGTTCAGCAGATCAACCAACGTGGCTGTGGATGTGGCGGTTGTACCTGTGTTGCTTACCAGCGCGCCATTGCACGATATTGCAACCGGGACCTACCTGTTGGGCGGTGCGGTGCCGGTGATGCCGAGGTACTGTGCCAGAGCGAACTCCACCTCAGCCAACTGGTTGCGGGAGAGGTAGTCCACGGGCTCACCCACGATGTAGTCGGTATCGATCGATCGGATCTGATCAACCAGCAACCGCGTCGGTCGTCCCGCGATCTCCAGCTCTGGCCGATGGATCGCAGGCCGAGCGGACGTCGATGTTGGGATCACCGTAACGACCGACAGGGGCGATTCCGAGGGTGAGACCACTAGCCCCAGACGCTTCCCGCGTTGCTCGTGACCACGAGGTTGTCCGAGGTCGATGCGGTATATCGCACCGCGGATCACCAGGCATCCGGCTCGCTGCTCAGGTCTTCATCCTTAAGCTTCTCAGCGTCAGCATGGAATCGTTCGAGCCAGTGCTCGTGGTCGAGCAGCCGCAGCGCACGACGCAGCGTGTCGGATGTGCTCTCACCGGGCCGCGCAGCTTCGCGGAGGATTCGCTCGTCTTCGGCAGTCGGGCGGAAACCAATCGAGGTGGACATGATCTAAGGATACCGTTGCGTTCGACATTTGTTCAACAAGCCAAACGTAAGCCGGGCATGTCGAACTGCAAGATCGCTTGTACCATCGACATGCGTCCCTCTTCGAGTATTGGGCGCCCCCGGCAGGACTCGAACCTGCGACCTATTGATTAGAAGTCAATTGCTCTATCCAGCTGAGCTACGAGGGCAAGACGTTATATGTTGCCACCTTTTAAGCTAGGGGTGGAAGTGGCGGTACAGCTTGTGTTGTAACTAGTGACGAACTCAACTTCATCACCTTCGTGAAAGTGCCCTATGCTGGTACGTTCATGGTGGCCGTAGCTCAGTTGGTTAGAGCGCCAGGTTGTGGCCCTGGAGGTCGGGGGTTCGAATCCCCTCGGTCACCCCAAATGGGTCAGGTTTGAACTTTCGACCAAGGGACCGCCCTTGGTCGAGGTTCGAGCCTGGCTCAACTTTCTTGCCTCGGCGGCCCAGGTGAGGGCGTCGGCCTGCAAGCCTTCGATGCTCAGCCCGTCGTACGGCGTCTTGTAGCCGACCCGAACGTCGTTGTCCTCATCGACATAAATCGCCGTGAACAGCGCCTGGTTGCACAGACGACGGTTCGCGTCGTCAGCCTTCTTGTAAATGTCGGCCGCATTCGACAGCAGAGTCAACGCGTCGTCCAAGTTCGCCCGAGCGAAGGCGTACTCCCCGTGGTGGGCGTCGATCCGGTTCTGGATCGTCTCCAGCGATGCCGTGATCCGATCCTGCTCCCGCTTGAGCAACTCCAACGGGACCGCTCCCGCGTAGTGAGCACGGAGCAGCTTCTCCTGCTCGTCTTCGAGCTGGGTCCGACGCGTGGCGAGGTCCGCCAGTTCCGCGGCACCCTCGGACATCATCTCGTCGAACCGTGCGTGCAGCATCGACGAGAGCGCCTGCTTGGTCTCCGCGCTGATCTGGACGTGATCGTAGAACTGCTCCACGAGTCGCTCGACGTGCTCGATGAGCATCGCTTGACGGGTACAGTCACCCCTACCGCCGTGCCTGCTCGCGCACACGAAGTACGGATAGATCGTGCCCTGGCTACTCTTCGCGTTGCACACGATCAGGCGCGAGCCGCACTGCCCGCAGAACACAGAGCCTTTCAGGTAGTGATCGTGCACTTGCGTCGCGTCCGCCGCCGACCGGTGAGTGCCGAGCACGGTCTGCACCTGATCCCACACCTCGTTCGGGACGAGCGCTTCGTGGACTCCGGCGTAGGTGACGCCTTGATAGCGGACGCAGCCCTTGTAGTACGGGTTCGTGAGCATCCGATGCACCGACGACTTGCCAATGGGCTGAGAAGGACGACGCGGGGAAGGTGCTGTCGTCAGCCCCCGCGCCACTAACTCGTGGTGGAGCTGGCTCGTCGACCAATCCCCGGACGCGAACACCTGGAAGGCCCACCGAACCAGCGGTGCACGTTCCTCGTCCAGCTCGACGGTGCGCACCTCACGGCCAAACTCGTCACGCACTCCGATGTTGCGGTATCCGATAGGTGCCTTCGACACTGTCCCGCCCTGCGCGGCCTTCTGTGACAGACCCTTGACGACCTCCGTGGCCAGGTTGCGCGAGTAGAACTCGGCGATCGACGACATGATGCCGTGCAGCAGCATCCCCGAGGGCGTCTCGTCAATGTTTTCAGTCGCTGACACCAGGGTGACCCCGGCGTCCTTGAGCGCGAGGTGGATGGTCACGTCGTCTGCGCGGTTGCGGGCCAGCCGGTCGACCTTGTGGACGATGCAGTAGTTCGTTTTGTGCTTCGTGACGTACTGGATCATCCGCATCAGTTCTGGCCGGTCGGCCTTGCGGGCAGACTCGCCCGCGTCGACGAACTCCTCGACGATGGTCGCGCCGAGTTGGTCGGCCTTGCGCTGGTTGGCCTCGCGCTGGGCTGGGATCGAGAAGCCTTCGGCGCTGCCGCCCTTCTCTGCCTGCTCCTTGGTCGAGACACGGAGGTAGGAGACGGCGATCGCCCCAACGAACGGTGTTGGGGCAACGAGACTGTCTATCGCGGCGCGGCTCGCATCGGTGGTCGTCATGGCTCTTCTCCACAGTCACTAGTTCTGCCGACGCGGACTGATGAGTCGAGGGATGTTGATCGTAAGAAGAGCCCGAAGGCTGTAGGACTAGGCCGAGTCGGCCACGTTTGCTTTGCCTCGCCACAAGGGCGAAGCGCTAGGACCACAACATCCGCCATCCGCGACGGATGCATACATTCTACGACGAAGGCTCCACTGAAGCACGCGGGCGCTTCGATGTCGTCGTTCCTCCCGAGGGGCACGACCCGGACCGTTGGAGCGCGATACGGATGAGTAACTCGCTGAGCTTGTCGAGGTCGGGGGGTTCGTGGAAGTCGGCGCGGATCGTCAGCTCGCGCTCGCTCTGCTGACGCTGCCCGGTCTTTCGTATGTACCGCCGCGTCATGCTCACACCTCGCCGGTGTCAGATTCGAAGGCCGCGAAGAAGGCATCTTCGGCCTCCTGGCGCGCTGCGACCTGATCGAGCACGAACCGCACGAAGTCTTCGTCGCGGTCTGTGATGGGTAAGTCCTCGACGGGCGCGGCGGGGTCTTCTCCGGGCCAACTCGTCTGGCGGGTTGGCCGATCCCTGTCAAGGCGTGTGCCGCAGGCGGCGACCCAGTCTCGAAGCCGGGCTCGTGCATCTGCGAAGTCGCGGTGCCACCCGAGGGGCGCTGAGCCGTCCTGCTCGGCGTCGTAGGCGGATAACCAGTGCAGGTGCAGGGCGGACAGCTCCCAGAGGAGTTCGGGGTGCCGATGCCAGTACGGCGGCACGACGCTGGCTGTAAGACCGTAGGTGTGGCGAAGCCAGTCCACCCAGCGGTTGAGTTCGAGCAGCTCCGTTTCAAGATCATTAGCCGTGAGTAGATTCCAGTTGACCGGATGCGGCGGCTCAGGAGTATCGAAACGAGGCGACCGTGTTTCTGCCTCGGGCGGCAGGTCATCGTGTTCGGGGCCGAGCGAGTCGGTCATGGTCTCCCCGCTCACATTCCGATGGTCGCGGCGTTCGACGGAGCGGAACGCTGTGGCGCGGTGAAGGCAGCGCCATTTCGGCCAGAGTTGCGCTCGGTTCGATCTACCTCGTAGCGCGTGCGCGCCAGGTCGTGGCCGATGCGAGTTGCGATGAACTCCTCACCTTCGTAGCGCTGTCCGTTGCGCTCGTAGGAGTACTCCCGTACACGGCCGCTGGGCATCCCTCGTCCGTGCATCCAGCCTCACTGCTGAGCAAGCCCAAGCCGCTGTTGAGTCCGAAGCCTTTGGAGCGCTCACGGCAGAGCTCCGCCGCGCCGAAGCCAACCACCACAACGTCGAGACCCTGCTTCCACGCATCGTCCAGGCGCGCGGATTCGACGACGCTGACGACATCGCCGCGGTCATTCACTACCGGGTCGCCCGTGCCACCGCTCGCCCCGCCGGATCAGGACGGGCCCGCAAAGCGCCCAGGCTCATCGCTGGGCTCCTGCCACACGCGGGCGGAGTACACGACGCCGAGATGCGTGCGGCGCTCGATGAGCGAGAAGCACTCATCGAAGCCCGCGCCGACGCCGTTCTTGATGGCGCTCTCACCGACGAGGCACCCTGGATGAGAGCGCTCGGTACGTCACCGAGCGACACTCGCCGGGCCGCAGCATGGAGGAGGGCGGCGCGAGTGGTCGCCGCCTACCGAGACCGCTACCGCATCACCGACGACGCGCCCCTCGGGGCACCGCCCGTGTCCGAGGCGCAGAAGATCGACGCCGCGCGAGCGAAGGTATGCCTAGATCGCGCGTTGTCCTCAGCCACCGAGATGGATAGGTCGGAAGGGTTCAGCGCCCACGGGCCGACGCGCACACAGTCGCAGCTAGGGCGAACCATCTGACTCCCCCTTCCCAATGTCGGCCCACAGACGTAGCCTTGGAGGTGAGGCGGATTTCTCCTTACCTTTGGGCCGTTCGCGGCAGACCCTCGGGTCACTCTCCACGCACCGTCTCGACGAAGCAGGCGCGTGTTGAGAGGAGCCCACCATGATCCGCCTACTGTGGACAGCGAGCGTCGAGGTCCGATACTTCCTCCGGCGCTACATGCCGAGCAACATCGTCCTTGATCTGCTTCGCACAAGGCGGGGACTCAAGTGGGGCATCCCTGCGATGCTCTTGGCCGTTCCCTACCTCGTCGTCGCCCACTGGTGCACCACCCTCGCCGGCAGCGGTGGTCCCGGGTGGCTCCACCTCGTCGTACTCGTGTGCATTTGGAACGCGCTCAAGATGACGCTCTTCGGTCCAATGAGTCTCGTGATGCTCGTGAAGGTCCGCGCTCGTGAATGCCGCGCGCGGCGTCAGTGCGTGAGTGGCGGCACGCCGGCGCTGCTCGAACTTGCTCACAGCGAGCGCTGAACTCCGGTGCCAGCCCGTAGCACTGTGTAGTTCCTACAGAGTCCGCGCGGACTCGGATGTAGGCCGACGAATCTGATCCCTGGCGAGTCCGGCGTGCAGCGCCGGCGCAGGGCGCGAGCCCTGGTGTTCCACGAGTCTCGCAAGGTCCGCAGTGCTGGTTACAAGCGACGCCACACCGGCCTGCAACAGGCCGTGCGGTCCCGCACTCGATGCGCTCGTCACCGGCCCCGGAACTGCTCCCACTCCTCGCCCCAGCTCCGAGGCGCGATGCGCCACCGCCAGCGAGCCCGAGCGGAATCCGGCCTCGACAAGAACCGTCGCCGACGAGAGCGCCGCCATCAAGCGTGCCCGAGCGATGAAGCGATGTCGGGTTGGAACAGTACCTGGCGGAACCTCGCTGACCAGCACCCCAACACGGGCCACGCGGTCGAGAAGCTCGCGGTGCCCAGCAGGGTAAGGCCGGTCAACCCCATTGGCGAGAACGGTGATGGTATCACCGCCTGTTGCGAGAGCAGTCTGATGTGCAACTCCTTCGATCCCGTAGGCACCCCCGGCAACTACAACTCGGTGGTCAGCAGCGACGGAGGCAGCGAGTTCGCGAGCTACATGATCCCCGTACGAGGTAGACGCCCGCGCTCCGGTGATCGTCACGAAGTCGCGCAACGGACGAGACAGGAAGGAGGACGCGCCGCGAACCCACAGCACGTACGGTGCAGCTTCCCCCAGGTCGTTGAGGGCACCGGGCCAATGAGCGTCGCCGGGGATCAGCGCTCGGACTCCTGACTGCTGAATCTGGCTGAGCCGCTCAGTGATGCTCCGCGCCTCCGATGCGTTGAAATGGTCACGCCAGACCTGCGCATCCGCAGAGTCGAGGCCACTGACCTCACCGTTGCGCTCGGCAAGCCGGAGCACCTCCACCGCCCCGACCTGAGCCAAGAGTCGGCCCGTCACCGGATCGTTGGGCTCGACGAGCATGGACAACACCATGCGCGCGGTGCGTTCGTCCTTCGCGGCATCACTCAGGCCAGTCATCGTCGGTTCCTCCCCACGTCCGTTGCCCAGGAGGTGCGCCGAACAAGACGAAGACTCGCCGACAGCGGCGCGGCCTCGGTGCGGCGTCGGTGCCTGCCGATACTCTGAAGACGTGAACACGTAACGGCGGTCCTCCTGGTTCGGCCGACGTCGGAGTCGGTCGGAAGGAACGCAAGTGACAACAGCAGGACTGGAGCGTGCACGCGGCACGGCGTGGCGAATCTGGGACCTTCACGTGCACACGCCAGCCTCCATCGTTCAGCACTACGGTGCCGACACCGACGAGACTTGGGCCCAGTTCATCGATGAACTTGAGGCTCTGCCAGAAGACATGACTGTCATCGGCATCAATGACTACTGGTTCCTGGACGGCTACAAGCGTGTCATCGAGGCACGGAAGAGCGGACGCCTTCAGAACCTCGAAGCGATCTTCCCGGTGATCGAACTGCGGCTGGATCACTTCGGTGGCACCGACGGGAAACTGGCGAGGGTCAACCTGCATGTCATCTTCGACCCAGACCTCGACCCGGAAGTGATTCAGGCACAGTTCATCAACGCGCTCCAGCCAAAGATGAAGCTCGCACCGAGCCACTCCTCCCTCAGCTGGCAGGGCGTAATCACGCGGGATTCGCTGACCGACCTCGGCCGCAGGATTAAAGAATCCGTCCCGGCTGAGCACCTGTCGAATTACGATTCGGACCTCCGCGAAGGGTTCAACAACCTGAACGTCGGCCTCGACGACGTTCAGGCGATCCTCGCCGGCTCATACTTCAAAGGTCGTGCGCTCATCGGGATTGGCAAGACCGAGTGGCGGGACATCAAGTGGAACGACCAATCAATCGCCGCGAAGAAGAACGTCATCAACTCGGCACAGTTCATCTTCACCGCCTATGAGGACACGACCCGGTGGCAGGCAGACGTGGAAGAACTCCGGGCTCTGTTGCAAAGATTGGCGGCAGTCAGAGGTAGGCTGTCGCTCTGCGCCGATCAGGCGGCTGCTGCGAAATGGTGGTTGAGCATGCCCATGGCCTCCGTCAGCGCCGAGGGCCCAATG
>JBAYRL010000006.1 GCA_041676705.1 Acidimicrobiia bacterium | reverse complement strand
TGTTTGGGGAAGCTGAAGCAATGTTGGTGGAACAAGCCAACAAGTTGGTGTTCGCCGATTTTGTTCGTTTGGTTGATCATTGGGTGAAAATCGCTGACCCAGCTGCAGCAGAAATCGCAGCGCAGAGATGTTTTGAGCGTCGTAGTGTGTTTTTGTCGTCGGGTTTTGACGGCACAGGGTTTTTGGATGTGCAGTTCGAACCTTTTGGTCATGAGCGGTTTAAAACCGTGTTGGAACGAATCGAACAAGAACTCTGGCAACAAGACTGGCACCAAGCCAAAGCCAAACACGGTGAAAACACCACCAACACCGATTTGGAACGTAGTCCAAGCCAACGCCGTTATGACGCGCTAATCGAAATGGCTAACCGTGCTGCGCATATCAGCCAGCCATGCCCTAAACACACCCGCACAACCAACGGTGTGACCCCTGGAAATGGTGATCAACTCCACGGCCACCACCCCAACAGCTTCAAGGACGGCCATCCCGACAGCTTTAACGGGAGCAGCAATGGTGGTGGTGAGATGGTTGACAACAGTGATGTTGTTTGTACCTGTGATGTGACGATGACTCGTTCTGGGCGGGCTCGGATAGCGCCGCTTATCACAGTGCATATCGACCATCAAACATTAACCGGGGCGATATGTGAGTTGGGTTCTGGTGCACAGATCACACCCGGACAGGTAGTCACATTGTTAGACGATGTGGATGTTTTAGTAGAACGGGCGGTGTTTAACAGTGAAAACCAGGTTATTGATCTTGGTCGACAAGTAAGGCTCTACACCGGAGCAGCGCGACGGGCGATCCAGATACGTGACCGGCACTGTCAATACCCAAACTGTCGGGTACCAGCCCAATACTGCGAAATTGACCACATCCAACCCTGGGAAACAGGCGGCCCCACCAACCACCAAAACGGTCAGTTGCTTTGCCCGGCTCATCACCGAACCAAACACAAATGGTATAAACCCAACCAACCCCACCCACCAGGCGAACACCCACCAGAACCACACCAAAAAGCCGGCTAACCGGTCGCAAAGCAGCATGCCCTATCTGACGTGATGGGCGACGGTCGCTACGGTATCTACATGTCTTCTACGAGCTTGGTACAACTGGACCGTGGTGAAAACGGCGTAGCGATCGTAACGCTGACCAATCCGAAGGTAAATGCCCTGTCGTCGGTGCTGCTAGCCGAGCTGGAAGCGGTGGCCAAAGATCTTACCGACAACGCTCCGGGCGCTGTTGTAATCACCGGAGGAGACCGCCTATTTGCGGCTGGGGCCGACATCTCTGAATTTGGTGGTCCGGAAGATGCCCGACGGATTGGTGGTGCCTTTCGCTCAGCCCTCGACGCAGTGGCGGCCATCCCACGTGCCACGATTGCCGCCGTTTCGGGCTTCGCCCTAGGCGGCGGCTGCGAACTCGCTTTGGCGTGCGACTTTCGTATCGCATCCACCAGAGCGGTATTCGGCCAACCCGAGATCTTGCTTGGCATAATCCCAGGTGGTGGTGGTACTCAAAGGCTGGCCCGTCTGGTTGGTCCGGCCAAGGCCAAGAACCTAATTTTCACCGGGCGACAAGTTAAAGCCGCCGAAGCGTTGGCTATGGGCTTAGCCGATGAGGTAGTCGAGCCCGACGAACTAATGCCCAGAGCTACCGAGCTAGCCGCCGAGCTTGCCGCTGGAGCGGTGGTTGCTCAAGCCCTGGCAAAACAAGCCATCGACCAAGGTCTTAGCACTGATCTAGCTACTGGCCTTGGTATCGAGCAGGACCTCTTTGAGCAGGTGTTTCGCACCGAAGATTCCCAGATCGGAGTGGACTCATTCCTCGAAAGTGGTCCCGGACATGCCAACTTTGTGGGCCGTTAGGTAACCACCCAGGTGAACCTACCGCCCACCTATTGCGCCTTTCACCCCGACCGCCGCGCCGGGGTGAGTTGCCAACGCTGCGGACGGCCCATCTGTCCCGACTGCATGCGCACCGCACCCGTTGGTTTCCACTGCCCAGAATGTGTGGCACAAAAAAATAATCGGGTATACACACGGGCCAACATCGCACAACTAAATGATCCGTTGGTGACCAAAGCCTTGGTTGCTATCAACCTGGCCATCTTCGTCCTTACCTTGACCGACGGCGGCGGCCGGGCGCCAGCTAGCGGCCTATTCCAAAAAGGGCGGCTTATTGCAGCGGGCATCACCCGCACCCAAGAGCTGATCGGCGTCGACTTTGGTGAGTGGTACCGCATCTTTACCAGCGGCTTCCTCCACGTCGATCTAATGCACGTTGGCTTCAACATGTATCTGCTCTATGTGCTGGGAACATCTATCGAACCAGCTCTAGGCCATTTACGTTTTGCCCTTCTCTACTTCACTTCGCTGGTCGCCGGCTCATTCGCGGTGCTTTGGCTAAGTCCACTAACGCCCACCGTAGGCGCTTCAGGTGCGGTGTTCGGACTGATGGCGGCCATGTTGGTTGCCCAACGAGCCGCAGGTATGAAGCCGTGGCAATCGAGCATCGGCATTCTGGTCGCCATCAACTTGGTGTTCACCTTCGTGCAACCCAACGTGTCTATCGGTGGTCACATTGGCGGTCTAATCGGCGGCGCAATTAGCGGTGCCATACTCGTCTACCTGCCATTACGCGCTACGCCAGAACACCGGACTCAAGCTCGAAACCTGGCCACAGGACTAGTAGCTGCACTGCTCATAGCCGGATTCATAGGGTCGATTTGGATAGCTGGCGATTGGGTCCAAAAGGTTTAATTAGCAAGCAGCTTAACCAGCAAGCACATAGCGAGAAACGTGCACGCCTGAATCGGCGGTAAATGGTTCGCCAGCCCAGCCAGCATGTCGCTCTGCCAGTATCAACCCGGCCTTCGCCGCCATCTCATCCAGCTGAGTTGGTGTCATATACCGAATTTCCCACGGCCGCAGTCGAATACCGGCTTCGGTGATTTCCACATGTTGTCCAAGCACGGTTTGTTTCACTAGATCGTGCTCAGTAGCGCTGAGTACTAGAGAATCCCTGGTAACTCGGGTAGGGGAAAGCTCACGCCGCAACATGCTTTCAGACCGAGGAACAGAGGACCCGGGAGTATCAGAGCCCAGCACATCAGGCACGAAAGCTTCCACCACGAAAGAACCATCGTCGGCCAGCACCCGAGCGACTCCTTGCAGGCACCGCAGTTGACGCTCTGGTGACGCCAGATTGAACAAAGTATTGAATGTGACGACCACTACGCCGAAGTGCTGCTTTCCAAGGTGCTGCTCAACCAACTCATCAACCACCGCCATGTCACCCAATAGTGAGCGAACCGTTGAAGAGTCAGCCTTGGCGGCCAGCAAATCGAGCATGGCTTGGCTTGAATCAACACCAGTAACCGCTAATCCCTTGCGCGCAATCGGCAACGCCACCCGACCGCTGCCAACGCCCAGTTCCAACACGTTTCGGCTGGTAGTTCCGGTGGCAATGGCATTGATATAACGGGCGGTCGCTGCAGCGTCGCTCACATTGGCATACCATTTGTCGTAGACATCGGCGAACGAGTGGCCATAATCAGGCTCCGGCAACGATAACGGGTTATTCGATAACGGGTTATTCACGCCACCTGGTCTCACTTGCTTACGATGCCGCTAGTCTCGCAATCATACAAATGGATAGAGGGAAAGGAACCCACTGTGGCTTTTGAACTGCCAGCACTACCGTTTGCGATCGATGCTCTTGCTTCTAAGGGCATGAGCGCAGAAACGCTTGAATATCATCACGGGAAGCACCACAAGGCCTATGTTGACAACCTAAACGGCCTTATCGCGGGCACCGAGAACGAGTCGAAGTCGCTCGAAGAGATCATCAAGGCAGCCCCCGAAGGCGGCTTGTTTAACAACGCCGCTCAAGTGTGGAACCACACCTTCTTCTGGAACTGCCTCAGCCCAACCGGTGGTGGCGAAGCCTCAGGTGAAGTCGGAGAGGCTCTCTCAAGCGCCTTCGGATCGGTGGAAAACTTCCGCAACGAGTTCACCGAAGCCGCCAAGACCCAATTTGGTTCTGGCTGGGCCTGGCTAGTGCACGACGGCAGCAAGCTGTCCGTCATGAAAACCGCCAATGCCGACTTGCCAATGAAGCACAGTGTTCAGGCACTGTTGACACTCGATGTGTGGGAGCACGCCTACTACATCGACTTCCGTAACGCTCGCCCCGGCTTCATCGATAACTTCTTTGATCAGCTGGTGAACTGGGACTTTGTGGCCCAGAACCTAAAAGCAGTGTAAAGACCCTCTACGCTTCTCTCGCTGGTGTGCTCGCAAACCACGCCAGCGAGAGTGCGTTTTGGTTGATTAAAGCCGGTTTTGGCCGTGTAGTTTATAGAAATACTCCCTAGCCTTAACTCGTGCCGTCTACCTACCCTGATCGCATATACCTAGATCACGCCGCCACCACACCGATGCGGCCTGAAGCGGTCGAGGCATTGTTGTTCCACACCCAGCACACGGCCGGAAATCCGTCGGGTTCACACTGGGCGGCTCGGGCTGCTCGCCAAGTAATTGATGAAGCGCGTGACACGATGGCTGAGCTGTTGGGAGTGCGACCGGGCGAGGTGAGCTTCACCAGTGGCGGTACCGAAGCCAATAATTTGGCGCTCTTTGGCGTCACCCAGGCCACCAAAGCGACTTTGGCCGTTAGCGCAATAGAGCACGCCGCGGTGCTTGAGCCCACCAAAGCACTAGGTGGCCATATTCTACCTGTCAATACGTTTGGCCAGGTAGACGTTATTGCTCTTGAACAGGTGCTTTGCCAGGCTAACGAGCAAGCAACACTCGGGGGACAAGCAACATTCGGGGGAAAGGCCATCGGCCTAGTTTCGACCATGTTGGTGAACAACGAAATCGGCTCGATTCACCCGCTAGAGCCAATTGCGCAAACCCTGATGGAATTCTCGAAGCACGAGAACGCCACGGCACCGATTTACCTCCACACTGACGCTGTGCAGGCCCCCAATTGGATTGATGTAGCCGCGGCTGCTCAAGCGGCCCACCTCATTTCCGTGAGTGCTCATAAGTTCGGTGGTCCTAAAGGAGTGGGTGCTATTGCTATCCGAGAAGGCACCCCCATTCGGGCCGTGACCTTAGGCGGTGGCCAAGAACGTGAGCGGCGCTCGGGCACCCAGAATGTGGCAGGCATTGCGGCCATGGCCGCCGCGGCCAAAGCAGTTATGGCCGAACGCGCTGAGTTGGTGGCACGTGTCGGAGTGTTGCGCGACAGGTTGGTCAGTGCGATTGAGGCCGAGCTTGATGGGGTCCATGAAACTCCGGTAGATCAACGAGCAGCAGGCTTTGCTCATCTATGTTTCGATGGAGTTGAATCAGAACCGTTGCTATTTTTGCTTGACCAAAAGGGTGTAGCCGCCTCGGCGGCCTCGTCGTGCGCCAGCGGAGCGCTAGAGCCATCGCACGTGCTAGAAGCAATTGGTATCGCGCCGAAATTAGCAAAAGGGTCACTACGATTGTCGCTTGGCCACACCACCACCGAAGCCGATATTAACGGTGCTGCGGCGGCCATTGTGGAAGCAGTTGAGCAGCTTCGAGGAAGTGCGTTATGAGAGTTATGGTAGCCATGTCGGGCGGGGTTGATTCGTCGGTCGCAGCGGCGATTCTGGCTGACCTCGACCACGAGGTGGTGGGGGTCACGCTGAAGTTATGGGGCGGTGAATCTGACACCGGATGTTGCTCGGTGGCCGACGTTGATGATGCTCGTCGAGTGGCGCAACAACTTGGCATAAACCACCAGGTGTTCAATTTTGGCGAAGAATTCAACACCCATGTGGTTGAACCATACATTGCTGCTCACCAGGCCGGATACACGCCTAACCCCTGTGTGGAATGCAACCGGCACCTTAAATTCGACAGTCTTTTGGAACGAGCTCAGACCCTTGGTTTTGACGCCGTGGCCACTGGACACCATGCCCGAGTGGTGCAACATGCTGATGGCACCAAGAGGGTGGCGCGTGGTGCTGATGCCGCCAAAGACCAGTCGTATGTGCTGCACATGTTGACCCAAGACCAACTAGCTCAAGTGATGTTTCCCTTGGGGGAGCGGACCAAAGACGAGGTTCGGGCGTTGGCCGGAAGCATGGGTCTTCGAACGGCCCAGAAACCTGATAGCCAGGATGTCTGTTTCATTACCCAAACCGCGGGTCGTGCTGGCTTCTTAGCGCAGCGAATGGATTTGCACCCTGGAACCGTGGTTGATGAAGATGGCAACGAAATTGGCGAGGTGCCAGCCATCGAGCTGGTGACTATCGGGCAACGTAAAGGTTTGGGCGTGGCCGGGTCGGACGATCGCCAATACGCTGTAGCGGTTGACGTGCCCAGGCGACGAGTCCGAATTGGTCGCGCCGAAGATCTTCTTACTACTACCGTGAGCCTTAGCAACCTGGCTTGGGTGGCAGATGTTGAACCCGAAACGGTCTTGGTGCAAACCTCAGCGCATGGAACGGCGGCCCCAGCCACCATGGTCGGGAACGAAGTCCACTGGCACGAGCCACGCCGTCGGGTAGCGCCAGGCCAGAGCGTAGTGATCTACCAGGGCGATGAGGTTATAGGCAGCGGCATCGCCTGCCCCTAAACCTAAACCGGAAAGCGGCGTTTCTTGGCTTCCGCCAGCACCGCACCTGGCCGAGTGGGCGTGAAGATCATGGTGTCGGTCTCAACTGGTGCTGGGGGTTCCCCAAATCTACGTACGGGCTCAAGCTTGGTTACCCCATGTAGCACTAGCTCTAAGGCCAATCCGGCTGCTCCTGCGGTCAAATCTTCACCTTCGGTGTCAAATGGTGCCGGACCCAAGCGGCGAATGGTCGAACGCTGAAACAGTTGTGCCGTTACCGCAGTGGGGTCGTGAATCACCATGCCCGCTGGCACAAACACCAACCAGCGCCTCGACAGCTGATGTAGGGAACGAACTGCCAGGTAGGTAGCAGGTAGACCAAGCGCTAAAAGCAACACTCCAAGCCACCAAACCTTGGCCGCCAACAACAACGGACCGGCCACCGCTCCGGCCACCGCAATGGCCCAAACCACATACAGGGGACCGAACAACAAAGCCGCTGGAATCCGTAGCGCGAAACGCCGCTCCGACCCGTAGGCAGAACCGTTCACAAACAGATCACCGGCCGTTGGTGCCATTACTGCCACGGTTGCCACACTGGCACCGAGCACGGCCATAATCGCCGCCACCGTTGAAGCCGTTTCAGCAGTTAGGGCCGCCCAAATTATTAGCACTAAGGCCGCCGGGGTTACGGTGCGCACGAAGGTTAAACCCACGGTACGTGGCACAAAGGTCGCCACCAAACCAAGGGTCCAAGCCACCCACAAAATAGCCGATAACAACCACACCACTGGCGTGGAGTGCGACTCGAAGGCGGCGTCTAAAATCGGGCCGAACACGACCGGTAACAGCAACCAAATCACTCGAAGTGGCCAGGGGCTATTTAAGTTCACACTGTTGAGATTTGCTCAGAAGGGTCGTTGCTGGCTAGTCCATTAGGTGGGGGATCGGTCACAAAGTGCCGGAAAGGAGCTAACAATGAATCTGCTGGAAGGAAGCGGAAACACATTGCTAGCTGGCCTTTCGCCAGGTTTAGACACCTCTATCGGTAGTCTTCCGCATACCGAAATTCACCGCGGCGTAGATTTTGTATTAGCGCGCCAAACCCAGCTTCCTGCCATGCCAACCCTTCCCAATCGCTCGCCGATGGAAGGCATGATTGCCCAGGCGGCTTGGGGCATTGCTGGTGTCACCATTGAAGCCGACGGCACACTTTGTATTGATCACGACCAGCTTGACCCAGAAGCACCCGTAGGCGACGCCGAATTACGGGGCGAACCGTTTCTGACCTGGCGACATTTCCTGCACGCGGTTGCGTTTCGTACCGAACCAATAAAGCTGCAACTTACTGGTCCGGTCACTTTGGCGACGGCGCTCACCAAGGCCGGAGTGGCACCAAACTTGGCTTTTAAGATTGCTGGCCGGGCGGTGGAAAGTCGTGCCGAAGCCTTGTTGAATCTGGCCGATGCGTTAGCACCACGAGCCGAGCGCCTGGTGTTTCTCGATGAGCCAAGCTTGGGTGGTTTGGTCTCGGAAGATTTCTTGTGGGACCGTGACGAAGCGGTCGATTTGGTTTCGGGTGCGTTGTTAACTTTAGAACGCCGTGCCACTACTGGCCTGCATTGTTGCGCTTACACCGATTGGAAATTGTTGTTGCAAGCCGGTCCCAAGGTGCTTTCCGTGCCTGTAGGCGGCGGGGTAGAAACCGCTGGCGAAAACCTGGGACGCTTCCTCGATGACGGCGGTTGGATCGCCTGGGGTGCCATTCCCACCGATGCTCCCATTGGGCTTGAACCAGGGCGATTGTGGAAGCAGCTTTCGATGTCATGGTGTCAGCTGGTGCAAAGCGGTTGCGATCCAATCCAGCTGCGGGCGCAGGCATTGGTAACACCGTCTTGTGGCTTGGCCCAGCATGGATTAAGCCAAGCCGACGCCGTGCTACGCCTAAACCGCCAAGTTGCCAGCCAGATTCATGAGCAGGCCATTGGAGTGCGTTTGGCAATTGGTGCCTAGCATTTAGGCCTATGGAGCTGGAAGAAGCTAGGGAAGAAGCGATTGTTCTTCGGGAAACGATTGCTCATCACAACCGTCTTTACTATCAACATGACGCCCCTGAAATCCCCGATGCTGAATACGATCTTTTAGTCCGCCGTCTGGCCGAGCTGGAAGAAGAGTTTCCCAGCTTGCGCGACGCTTCTTCACCAACCCAACAGGTGGGCGCTCCAGCTTCGGCCACTTTCGCGCCGGTAGTTCATACGAGCCGGATGATGTCGCTCGATAACGCCATGGGCTTGGCGGAGCTACAAGCTTGGGGTCATCGCACCGAACGACGTGTCGCGGCCCTGGATAACCCCTCAACGAAGCCGCTGCGTTATGTATGTGAGCTCAAAATCGATGGCCTGGCCATCTCAGTCACTTACCGTGATGGAATCTTCACGCAGGGCGCGACCCGAGGCGATGGTCGAGTAGGGGAAGACGTCACCGAAAACCTGCGGGGCGTGGACGGAATTCCCGAGCGTCTAAGCCGTGATGCGCCGAGCTTGGTGGAGGTGCGTGGTGAGGTTTATATGGCCAAGGCCACCTTTGAGGAGCTAAACCGCCACCAAGAAGCGAGCGGAGGTCCGCTATATGTGAATCCGCGCAACACCGCCGCTGGTTCTTTACGTCAAAAAGATGCTGCTATTGCCGCGAGTCGCGGCTTGAAGTTTTGGGCTTATCAACTGGGTGAAATTGAGGGTGGCCCCAGCTTCGTAAGCCATCAAGAAACCCTAGAGTTCGCGGCTGCTAACGGTTTCCCGGTGAACGACAACATTCGGGCCATGACAAGCTTCGACGAGGTGATGGAGTTCTGTCGTTACTGGGAAGAACATCGTCACGACCTGCCCTATGAGATCGACGGTGTAGTAGTAAAACTCGATGATTTGGCTTTGCGAGAACAGTTCGGTTTCACTGCCAAAGCACCCCGTTGGGCCATAGCCTTTAAGTTTCCACCCGAGGAACGCACTACCAAACTCTTGGACATAGAGGTTTCTATCGGCCGAACCGGTAAAGCCACCCCTTTCGCCCGTTTAGAACCTGTTTTTGTGGGGGGTAGCACCGTTGGCTTGGCCACCCTACACAACCAAATCCAAGTGGCGGCTAAAGACGTTCGGGTGGGTGACACGGTGGTCGTCCGTAAAGCGGGCGACATTATCCCCGAGGTGGTGGGCCCGGTGCTTTCCATGCGGGAACCTGGGGCCCAACCATGGCAATTCCCTAGCCATTGTCCGGTTTGTGGTGGGCCGTTGGTTCGTTTAGAAGGTGAAGGCCACCATTTTTGTATTAACGAAACATGCCCAGCCCGGACCAATGCTCATATTGAATATTTCGCCTCTCGCGGGGCCATGGACATTGAGGGTTTGGGGGAATCTCGGGTGGCGCTGTTCGCCGCCGCCGGGCTTTTAAACGACATCAGCGACATTTATTCGCTCGATTTCGACACCATTGCCAGTTGGGAAGGCTTCAAAGAAACTTCGGTTGAAAACCTGCGACGGGCGATTGAAGCGTCGAAAACCCGTCCGTTGGCCAACCTGTTGGTGGGGCTCAACATCCGGCATTTGGGTCCGGGTGGAGCCCGAGCAATAGTGGGCGAGTTCGGCACTATCGACGCCATCGCAAACGCTTCGGCCGAAGAATTAGGCCAAATAGAAGGTATTGGCCCGGTGATTGCACAAAGCGTGGCCAATTGGTTTCGCTTGGATTCGAACCGGGCATTAATCGAGCGGCTTCGTGCCGCTGGCTTGAACTTTGGGGAATCGGAAACAACCTCCGAAGGAGCTGACGAGCCCCAAACGTTGGCTGGTTTAACCGTGGTCGTGACCGGCACGCTCGGCGGATTCAGCCGCAGTGAAGTTGAAGATGCAATTGTGAGCCGGGGCGGCAAGTCACCCGGTTCCGTGTCGAAACGCACCACGGCGCTGGTGGTCGGTGATTCGCCCGGTGCTTCAAAGGTTACCAAGGCTGAATCGCTTGGAATTCCGATTATCGACGAAGCCGCCTTTGTGAAGCTGCTAGAAACCGGCGAGCTACCCGAAAGCTAAACCGCTAACCCTATGCGGCGGTGAAACACCAGGTCACCACCGATGATTGGTTCGGGCCCACCGATGCTTTCCAGAACGTTGCGGTGGCGCAATTCAGTCCGCTAGCCAGCGTTTCTACGGCTCTGCCGGATGCTGGCTGGAATAAGAACTGGCCTTGACCTCGGTCGCCGGAAAGCTGGGCATCGGGAATAGCGACACCGTTCAAGGTGAGCTGGGCCAGATAGCCGTCGGTTAAGTCGATGCCTACGTTTGATTGTCGCAGCACGTCGGCCTGGTTGGCCGGGATGAGCGACTCGATAGCTGGGTGGCGTTCGGTGGCCGAGCTAGTGGAGCGCTGGCCGCTCTGGCTGGCGAAATACATAATGCCAAAGGCGATGGCTAGCAGCACCGCATAGATGATTCGACGCGGCATGGTGCGGTCGAGAAGCGCAAGTGGAGAGGCAAGAGGAGAGGAAGACACGCCTCAATGATAGTGTCACCAACTTGGGGTTTAGACCGTCTAGTCTAAGAACGTGACGGTTTCGCGCATGGTCGATCAAATCGGACGAGTGCTAGATGGGCGTTACCGGCTAATTGCCCCCGTAGGTGCTGGTGCCTCGGGAAGGGTTTTTCTGGCCGATGACGTGCGTCTGCGTCGCCGCGTCGCCGTGAAGATTCTGCATCCCTCGCTCGCTGATGATCAAGGCTTCTTAAGGCGTTTTCAAGCCGAAGCCCAAGCCGCAGCAGCGCTTAACCACCCCCACGTAATGGCGGTTTACGATTGGGGTCACGACGAAGTGCCCTATCTCGTCACCGAATATTTAGGCGGTGGCAGCCTGAGGGCGCTTCTTGATCAAGGCAATCGCCTTAGTGTTTCCCAAGCTTTGCTGGTGGGTTTAGAGGCAGCTCGGGCGCTTGATTACGCCCACCGACGGGGTTTCGTACACCGCGACATTAAACCCGCCAACCTGCTTTTTGGTGATGATGCCCGACTGCGTATTGCCGATTTCGGTTTGGCTCGTGCGCTGGCCGAAGCGGGCTGGACTGAACCGTCTGGGGCTGTCTTGGGCACCGCCCGCTACGCTTCACCCGAACAAGCCCAAGGGGAACGGGTAGACGGCAAAGCCGACGTTTACGGTTTGGGCTTGACCTTGATCGAAGCGGTGAGTGGCACGGTGCCCTTTGCCGCCGATACCACCATCGCAACGTTGATGGCGCGTATCGACAAAGAAGTTGATCTTGACGAAAGTTTTGGTCCCTTGGGTCCGGTGTTAACCCAAGCTTGTCACCCAAACCCCGCTGAGCGGCCCGACGCCAGTGCTTTGGCAGTTTCGTTTATGGCCTGCGCTGAAGGGTTACCTCGCCCCGAGCGTTTACCTTTAGCTGGTGCACTAGAAGGCGGCAAAAAGCCGCTAGCACCAGAAGATTTGACCGAGGCTGTTCCCTCAACCAACGCTAATGGCGCTGGCCCCGATGGCGAGCCAAGCGAGCTTGATGCCACCATTGCCAACTCGGTGGTCACGGTCGCTGAACCCATCAACCCCGATGAGGACGACAACTCCGGCGAGGACGTTGAGTCGAGCGAACTCAACCCATCACTTGAGACCGACCAAACCACAGCTAAAAAGCGACGGCGCTGGCCTTTGGTGGTTCTGGCGTTGGTGTTATTGGCGGGGCTCGGCACAGCAGGCGGCGTGCTGGCCGCGAAACGCCTGGCTGAACCCGAACTTTATGAGGTTGACAACTACGTGGGGGTTAACGCCGCGGCAGTAGCAGGCCTGGTAGAAACCTTCGGTTGGAGTGTGGAGGTTGAGGAGGTTCGTGAAACCGGGGCCGAGGTAGGAGTCGTGCTTCGCCAAGAACCATTGCCCTTAACCAAACTGGAAGAAGGCCCCGACAGTGTACTTACCGTTTGGGTCTCGATTGGCAACGCGTTAGTGCCAGTGCCAGCCGAGCTAGAGGGGCAAAGCCAAGAAGAGGCCGAAGCGGCCATTGTGGAAGCCGGTTTGGTGGTGGGTGAAATTACGCCAAACTTCCACGAAGATGTACCGGCGGGGGTGGTTATCTCGGTCGAACACGACCCTACCGACGATGGTCAACTGCCCGAAGAAAGCATAATAAATCTTGTGGTTTCGGCCGGGCCGCAACCCCGCATCGTTCCTAACGTGGCTGGAGGTTCCTTCGAAGCTGCCAAAGGCGCCTTGGAAGCCTTGGGCCTCAGCGCCGCTGAAGACCGCGAAGCTTCAGAAACAGTTCCACAAGGCCAGGTGATTGGTACTCGACCAGCCAATGGTGCCGAAGTCGCCAGGGGTGATGAAGTCACAGTGGTGGTCTCTAGCGGTATGCCGTTTGTGAAGGTGCCCGATGTACGGGGGCTTTCCGAGGCCGACGCCACTGCCAAACTTGAAGCCAATGGATTGGTGATCGGCGATCGCCTAGGGCCGCCGCGCCGTGAGGTTCTTACCACCGACCCTCCCGCTGGTGAATCGGTGCGCAAAGGTACCAGGGTCACCATCATCACCCGGTCAACCTAATTACTGGTGTCCCACTAACAGATAATTACCCCAATACGGCCATCGCCGTAACCTTCCACCATGACGGCAAACTCACGCCGTTTCGACGGATTATGGATGGCGTGCCACACCGTCTCGGGAACCTCGGGACTATTAGAAGGCCAAATCTGATCAAGGCGCATGTGAGGCGAGTTCGGAGTGTTCAAGAGCGAGGTCATTATGTTGGCCACCTCTTGATAATTTTCGAAAAGAGTTTCCGACAATTCGCCAGCCTCGGCAGCTTCTAGGGCCGCGGCCGCGGGAATCATGCCCAAGGCCGCCCCCGAGATTGCCGCGAACGACAAATCAGCCAGCGAAAGCGCGGCTAATTCTCCGTTGGTGTCGATATAGGTAGCAATGATGTGCTGACCATCGGGGTTGATCGCCGTGGGCGTGACTTTGGTGGCGGCGGTGCCTTTGCCCACCAACGCCCCAACAAATTCACCTACCGCTTCTTGGATAGGTACTGGTGGGGCAGAAGCGTTAGCTGGCGGTCGCACGGCTATGCAATACCTAGGGCTTGGCGGAACGAATCGGGGTTGAAAGGCTTGGTCAAGAGAAACGACGCTCCGGCTGCCAAGGCTTGTTCTTTGTAGGTAGGCGTTGATTCTGAGGTGATGAAACCGAAAGTGGTGTCGTTACCTTCGGCTCGCAAGGCCTGTAAGAATTCCATGCCGTTCATTTCCGGCATGTTCCAATCAGAGAGAATGAGGTCGGGGGAATGTTCCTTTACGGCCGCTAAACCTTCCAAGCCATTTTCGGCTTCCACGATTTCGGTTTCTTCAAAACCGGCTTGGCGCAGATTTCGCTTCACCAGCATCCGAATAGTTTTGCTGTCATCGACAAGTAGAATCTTGTCCACAAGTACTCCTTGAGAATACGGGCTTTAGCGTTTGGGTAGGCCCACGTTAATAGTTGGCGTGCTTCCTCAGCGTAGGAAGTCAAGCAAAGTTGGTTGAATAACTTTGCCGGTGACTGAAAGCGCAGCTTGATAGGCCATTTCTTGTACTTGAACTTCGATTAGCGATTCGGCCATATCAATATCTTCAACTTCGGCCAAAGCGGCCTTAAGTTGAACATTTATCTCTAAATTTCGAAAACCAATTTCTTCTACCTGGCGGGACCTGGCACCTAGCTCCACCTGGGCGGCCTCAATGCGATCGGTGGCGGCGTCGAGCTTGGTGAGACCAGCACTAGCTGCTTCCATATCGCCGCTGCGCAAAGCTTCTGAAATGCCAGTTAGCACCTGAAAAAGGTTGCCATCAAGCAGCTCATTGGTAGTTAAAGCGTCACCTGGGTTGGCGGGCGTGGCCTCATCGCCAAAGACCGCTGGGCCCGAGCGGTTCACTTGGATGGTGACACCGTCAGCCACGTTGCGTTCCACTACGCCGGCATTGCCGAGATAGTACCCGTCGGCATCGTAGGCGTCGGCCACACCCTCGGTGCCCGAAAATATTGGCCTCGACAGGTGTTGAGTGTTGGAGGTTTGTAGCAGTTCTTCACGAATGGTGTCGATTTCGGCGGCGTAGGCCATGCGAGCTTGGTGGCCGGAAGATGCGTTCAAGGCACCCAGCATCAAACTACGAATTCGTTCGGTTCGCTCAACGGTGTGGGTTAAGGCCCGGTCGGCGGAATCAAGCCAGGTTCGGGCGTCGTTCGAGTTACGTTCTTGTTGTTCATTGCGTCGAAGTTGACCACGGTAGTCGAGCGCCGAGAGTACTTGGGCTGGGTTGTCGGATGGGCGCTGAATTTGCTTGCCCGAAGCGATTCGTTCTTGGGCCCCAACCAGGGAACGAGCTTTGGCGTTGATGTTGTTGAGCAGCATTTTGCTGCTTGACATGTTGGTTACTCGGTTCATGGTTCGTTCCTCGGGTTGCCTCGTGTTGCCCTAGCGTCCCACCAAGCCAGTGCTGTGAATAAGGGTTTGAAGCATTTCGTCAATGGCGGTCATCAATCGAGCCGAAGCGGCATAAGCGTGTTGGGCTTGCACCATGGCCACCATTTCTTCGTCGATATTTACGCCTTTCACACTTTCACGGGCCATATCAACCTGCGATGTGACCTCGATTTGTATGGCATTTCGTCGTGCTAGAGCCTGGGTTTCGATACCTAGGCCACCGATGAGCCGGCTATAGAGGGCATCAGGCCCGTTCGGATATAGCCCTCGCTCACCAAGTTTCGCTAAGGCCGTAGCGTTGCCAGCGTCAAGAGTTCCTGCCGATTGAGAAGGATCGTTGGCGTCGGCGCTAGCAGCTGCAATTTTGTTGGGGTCGCTTTGAAGGGCCGGATTGACCTTTATATTCATGGCCCCTACGCCGCTGGCATCGCCCACAAAGAAGTCTTCCCCGGCGGTTCCATCAAGGTCGAAACCGCTTTGGTGCACACTATTTACATGACTAGCTAGGGCGGCGGCCACGGCGTTTAGTTCATCTAAATAATGGGGCACCATCACATTGGTGGCCTCAAGCAGACCGCCTATTTCGCCGCTAGTTACGATGGCCGGGTAACCATCTTTAGCCCACTGCACGCTATATCGATGCAGCTCGGGCGCATTAGGGTCGGGTGTGCCCCCGGGGGGCGTGGCATCGGTGTCGACGAGGGCTAGTTCTTCAAACCGATCGCCCCTGACTAGAGCGCTGCCGCCTAGATACACATCCATGGTGCCAAGCTCGCCAGCGCGGGTAGTCACACCAGCTATTTCACCGAGTCTTTCAATTAGGCGGTCACGTTGGTCGGCTAAATCGTGCGGGCTTAGACCGGCGGCTGTTGCGTTTCGAATAGCTCCGTTTAGCTCGGCTACCCGAGCTACGGTGGCGTTCACTTCATGCACTAGGGCGTTGGCTTGGTCCACTGAAGAGCGGTGCAGGTTGTGCAGCTCGGTAGCACCACGATTTAGCTCATCGGTAACAGTGCGGGCACGTTCTAAGAGTGCAATGCGGGGGGCTTGAGCACCAGGTTGGTTGGCCAAATCGTCGAAAGCGCCCCAAAGTTCGGCCAGTTGGTGGGCAATACCCACGTCACTTGGTTCGGGGAAGATCATCTCAATACGAGAGGCCACTGAGTGTTGGACCGTGAGAGAAGCGCCTTTGCCGATTTCGTTTAAAGCTCGGGCTTCTAAGAACTCGTCGCGAATACGAATCAGGCCCGCTACTTTCACACCGTTGCCAATGCCATCAGACTTTGACCAAACGGCGGGCACCACCCCACCACCGGCCGACATTAGGTCTACCCGTTGTCGGCTGAAACCTGCGGTCGCGGCGTTTGCGGCGTTGTGCCCGGCGGTTTGTAGGGCCTGTTGGTGCGAGATAAGCCCTGATAATGCAGTTTGGAGTGCGGAGAAGTTAGACATTTACACGTCCCAATCCACCATGGTGGGCCGTGCGGTGGCCCTGGTTCCGGTGCCTTCCGGCGAATAGCCATCTAGTGAAGGGGTCTTGGTGAGGCGAGCCATAAAGTTACGGGTGTCTTCCAAGCCTTGGGCCAAAAGTTCACGATTGTCTCGACTTACCGACTCTATAGAGGCAATAAGAGTGAGGAAGCTGGTTTGATGATCACGCAAGATCTGTCGCCAAGGCTCGCCAGCGGCCGCTGCCAGTTCGGAAAGGCTGGCATCGGCTGCAACACCTAGAGATGGGGCCACGGCTGCTACCTGGGTGGCTCGTAATAGTTCTTCGTTTCGAAGAGCGGTAATGGCGTCTTCCACATCGCGAGAGGCTTGGTCAACCCAACGGGTACGGTTGGCGGCCAGCACCAATTGTTGTGTCTCTAGTCGGTACAGCAAAAGCTCTACCAATCGACGTTGGTGCCATAAGGTTTGGCTCAGCTGCCCTAGCTGCTCTTCGGCGCGAAGCATAGACATGAAGTCTCTATCGGCCCGCGAGCTCTAAAGATGAGGTTTTCCGGGCTTTGTTTATGGCCTTTTTGGCTATCGGTGGGTCGATCGGCCCATTTCCAGCGGAATTTAAGAAAATCTTTCACCAAATCCTTAATTCGCCTTGATGAGCTCCGATCGTTTGTGTGTCACAGGAAGTGATACGGCTCCGGATTCTTATGAGCCGGTAGCCAAGTTCCGAAATCACGGAGGAAATAGGAACAATGCGTATTAACCAAAACATCGCAGCTTTTAACTCATACCGAAACCTATCTATGACCAACACGGTTATGGGTAAAAGCCTTGAAAAGCTTTCATCGGGTTTCCGTATTAACCGTGCCGCCGACGACGCCGCCGGTTTGGTAATTAGCCAAGGCCTGCGAGCCCAAGTTTCGGGTTTGCGCCAGGCTACCCGTAACGCCCAAGACGGTATCTCAGTTGTACAAACCGCTGAAGGTGCCCTAAACGAAGTCCACGCCATGTTGGATCGTATGCGTACCCTGGCTAACCAATCAGTAAACGCTTCGAACGACACCGCTGCTCGTACCGCAGCGGATAACGAAATCACCGAATTGAAGGGTGAGATTAAACGTATTGCTGAGACTACCAAATTTGGGACTCAGGCGCTTCTAGATGGCAGTTTTGGTGCTACACCAGCGAAGCTTGAAGCAACGGGTGATGCGGTAGATTTTAGCAGCTTTACCATTGATGACACTCCAGCCACTGCCAACGATACCGTTTCGATTACTGTTGGTGGCACCACTTATACGGCGACTTTTGCCGATGGGCATACCTTCGCTGATGCGAATGATTTTGCTCAACAGGTTCAAAACAAGTTGCGAGGGGCGTTAGTCTCGGCAGGAGAAGAAGACCTAGCAAACAAATTGAGCGTTGCAGCCGGATTTAACAAGGATGCCGACCTTACCGTTACGGTTGAGCAGACACTTGATGATGGCGACAACTTCACACTGGGAGGAAACCTACTAGGCGCAAACGGGGTCAACCTGGGCACATCCACTAGCGCAAACGCTAAGGGTGATGAAGCTCTGTTCCAGGTGGGTGCCAACTCGGGTGAAACCATTGCGATCAAGAGCGTCGACCTCTTAACCTTGGCGACAAATGGTATAAGTGGAGACGTTCTAACGGCTCAAAATGCTTCTACCTTCATTGACACCATGGATGCTGCCATCGCTTCGGTATCTGATATGCGTGGTCAGCTAGGTGCGGTGCAGAACCGGTTTGAGTCAACCATCAACAACCTGCAGGTGACCACCGAGAACCTAGCCGCTTCGGAGTCTCGTATCCGTGACACTGACATGGCGCTTGAAATGGTGAGCTTCACTCGTCACCAAATCTTGCTGCAGGCCGGTACTGCGATGTTGGGCCAGGCTAACCAATTGCCACAAAGCGTATTGGGCCTACTCCGCTAAATTAGGTACGCCTAAGTGAATTAGCACACCAAGGGTGGGTGGCCATAGCGGCTACCCACCCTTTATGGCTATAAGGGTCTCAAAGGAGCGGTAATGAGCTATATCGATGGCCTAGCATCGGGCCTAAACACAACCGAAATAATTAAAGGCCTTATGCAGGTTGAGGCGATACCTCAAACCCTTCTTAAGAACCAAGTATCGACTATTCAACAAGGCCTCGACGCCTACGCTTCCATTCGTACCAAGATCTCAGGCATTCGCACCGCCGCCGATGCTTTAAGTACCTCGCAAGCTTGGCAGGCGGTGAAAGTTACCTCGTCTAAACCCGACGTAATGGCGGTAACAGCCACCAAGGCCGGAGCCACCCTCGGCTCAACAAGCCTTAGCGTCACCCAGCTCGCCAAAGCCATGGCGCAATCATCGAAAGACACCTTTGCTAGTCTTAACGATCCTCTAGGCGCCAGAGCCATAAGAATTTCCGCTAACGGACACACTTTCGACTCGAGTGAGGCCCAACCGCCCATCGAATCGGTTAGCGACCTAATTCTTGCCATCAACTCTGATTCTAGCCTCAACGTGCGAGCTAGTGCCGTGCAAGTGGCCCCCGGCGAATACCGGGTGGTGCTGACCGCCAAAGATACCGGGGTCGCCAACGGTTTCAGTGTTGAAACTGAAGGTTGGGATCACGATTTCGAAGTCACCAGCCAAGCCCAAGACGCCCTCTTAGAGATGGGCACCATACAAATCACTCGATCTTCCAATGTGATCGACGATCTAATCGACGGCGTATCGATCACCCTCAAAGACGTGTCGGCAACGCCGGTTACCATTGGCATGGAACGCGACATCGATGGTATCACCAGCAAGGTTAAAGCCCTGGTAGAGGCGTTAAATGGTGCGGTGGCGGAAATGAAGCTGCGCACCGGATACGACCCCGAAACCAACCAGCGGTCATCACTCACCGGCGATGCCACCGTCCGTTCACTAAGCCAAAGCCTGGTCAGCGCCGTTACGGGCCTGGTTGCCGGCTCAGAACTCGGCACGGTGGGCTTGGCTGGCCTAGAACTAAACCGAGACGGCACCTTTAGCTTCGACGAAGCGAAATTCAAAGCCGCTTACAACAACGACCCAGCCGCTGTAGAAGCCTTATTCAGCGAAACGACCAGCACTACCGGCGACGTCAGCTTTGAATACGCCGGTTGGCGGACCCAAGCCGGAACCTACGAAATAAACGTCACCGGCGACGGTGAAGGTGGTTATACCGCCACCATCGACGGAGAAGCTGCCGAAGTAAAAGTAAACGACGATGGCTCGCTGCGCATCTCAATGTCGGCTTTGCACAACCGCCTAGGTGGCTTGGCCGTCAACGTGGCGGCCGGAGCTCTACCTGACCCCAACACCAACGACACCGCCAACGTAGGTTCGGTGACGTATAACACTGGTGCTGCCAAGAGACTTGTGGCTTTCACTAATCGTGCCCTCGATCCGGTCGATGGATTACTTACCAGTGCCGAAGACGCACGTAAGAACCGAATCAAAAACCTAAACACCCAGGTGGAAGCGTGGGAGCTACGTTTAGAAAAACGTGAAACCGCCTTACGCCGCCAGTACACCGCCTTAGAAACACTACTTGGGCAACTGGCCAACCAAAGCCAATGGCTCTCGGGCCAACTTGCTGGCTTGAACGCCAACAACCAGAAGTAACTGAGGGGATGAAGGGAACGTCATGTACGCTGCCCAGGCCGCAGTACGCAACAGATTTATAACCGACGGCACAGGCACCGTTTCACAAGAACGCCTACTAATCATGCTGTACGAGCGCCTGCTGCGTGATATTGACGACGCCCACACCGCTCTTGGTGAACCCAGAAACGTTGCGGCCGCCCATGAGGCGTTGGCCCACGCCCAAGACATCGTGGCCGAATTGCACAGCGCCCTAAACCCCGAACTTTGGGAAGGCGGTGAAGAGATGGCCAGCCTTTACACCTATCTGGCCACCCTCTTAATGCAGGCCAACCTAGAAAAATCGCAGGCCAAAGTAGCGGAAGCCCGCTCAATAGTGGCCCCCATGCTGGCTACCTGGCAAGAGGCCTACCAAGCCGTGACCACCCCCGCTCACGCCGCCAAGGTAGGCACGGGCACTCTAGATGTTGCCGGGTAGCCCAATGTCGAACCCTGCCGAGGCGAACATCGAACAATGGAACAGCGCCTTAGACGAGCTCCAAGCCGATCTCGGTGAGCTGCGCCAAGCCCTAGATGACGAAAACCCTGAACTGCCAGCGCTCAATTGGCAACCACCAACAGGTTTGGGCCCCTTACCGGCAGCGTTGGCGCCGCGAGCACAACAACTGGTGGTTGACCTAGACCTAGCACAACGCCACCTAGAAACTTTGCGTAATGCCATTGGTACTGAACTAAGTGAAACCAGTGCTCGCAATAGCCGGGTCAAGCGGGCGATCAGCACGCCGAGTGATACCCCAGCCCCACGTCTTATCGATCACAGCGCCTAGCCCAAGCGGCCTAATTTGGGAATTTTATTCGATAAACCCTAAAGAGCCGCTTCAAGTGGCCGATACGACATAACGAGCTAGGAAGGCTCCACGACCATCGCCACGGACCGGCGAGAAACGTTCTCTTAAGTCGCGAGGTTAGTGATGCTTCCAGTTCATGAGGTTCGGCCGTGATCCTCTCTGACGTAACCATGCAAAGCTTGCAGGCGTCGCTGGCCGGGCTCAATCTTCGCCGTCAAGTGGCCGAAGACAACATCGCCAACATCGAAACGCCGAATTACAAAGCCAAAAAGGTTGATTTCGAAGCGTCGTTGCGCAAAGCCATCGGCAACGCCAACCCGGCCGCAGCCCAGCCAACCGTTTCCAATACTTCGGCGCCTGGCCGTATGAACGGCAACAACGTTTCGGTCGATCTAGAAATGGTCGGACTCACCGAAACAGCCCTTCGCCACCAACTAGTGGTTGAAGCTATGAACTCGAAGTTTCGCTTGTTGCGAAGCGCTATCAGCGGACAATAAGGACCGGCCATGAGTGGAATGTTTTCCTCATTGGCGGTCACCGCCACGGGTATGACGGCTTTCAAAACCTGGATCAACGCTGTTTCTGACAACGTCGCCAACGTGAACACGGTTCGGCCAACCTCAGAACCAGCCTTCCAGGAACGCTTTGTTCATGTCTCGGCCCGCCAAGCCAGCCGCGATGCCATTGGGGCCGGGGTGAAAGTGGACCACATTGAATTCGGTCCGGCGGAAGGGCAGCTGGTTTATGACCCCAACAACCCTATGGCCGATGAAGAGGGCATGGTTCGACGCCCCCAGATGAACCTTTCCGACCAAATGACAGCATTGATTTTGGCGCAACGTGGCTATCAAGCCAACGTGACGGTCTTTGAACGGGCCCGCGACGCTTATCAACGAGCCCTAGAAATAGGTCGATAGCCATGGCCATCATTCCTCCCATTGGTGCTAGCGGAGTTGCGGCTTCACGTTTTGGCGACTTGGCGCAGGTGGGTAACGCCAAAAACGCTCTAGGTGCGACCAACGAATCCGACGGTGACCAAAGCCTTGGATTCGGCCAAGCCGTAATCAATGCTCTCGACAATCTTCAAGCTGCCCACACCGCCACCGACCAAGCTGCCCAAGCTGCAGCCACCGGCGATCTACAAGCGGTCGAGGACTACATGGTGCTGGCCACCGAAACCCAACTCGCCACCCAGCTAACGGTGGCAGTGCGCAACAACGCTGTTGAAGCCTTCAACGAGATTATGAGGATGCAGATCTAATGGCAGGCTTCGACGTGAAATCGCTAAAAGAACGGGCCCAAACTTTAAGTGACGGCTTCACCACCAAACAAAAAGCGTTGATTGGTGGCGGCACGGCCCTAGCAGTAATTGCGCTGCTGACGTTCGTGCGGGTAGCCAATGCCACCGAATATGCCACCCTTTACGCCTCGATTTCGGGTGAAGACGCCGCCGCGGTGGTGGAAACCTTAGAAGGCGAAGGCATTCCATACCGCTTGAGTAACGGTGGTGCCACCATTGCGGTGCCGCAAGACAAGCTGTACAAAACCCGTATTCTGATGAGCGCCAAACCGCTACCCAGCCAAGGCGGGGGCGAAGGCTGGCAAAACCTAGACGGCATAGGCATCACCGCATCCGATTTCAGCCAACAGGTGGGCTACCAGCGGGCACTTGAAGCCGAGCTAGCAAAAACCATACGGTCAATTGACGGGGTAGAAGTAGCCACCGTTCACCTGGCCCTGCCACGCCGCACCGCTTTTGCGCTACAAGACGCCAAAGCTTCGGCATCGGTCATGATCAAAACCAACGGCATTGGCAGCCTTGACCCCATGCAGGTGCAGGCCATTGTAAACCTGGTCAGCTCAAGTGTGGAAAAGCTTGACCCAGCCGACGTGACGGTGGCCGACTCTACCGGTGTTGTCTTAGCGGCGCCCGGTGTTCGTTCGGGGGTGGGTGGTTCTGGCGATATGAACATGCGCCAAGCTGCCGAATTCGAAAGCCGCATTGAAAAGGAAATTACCGCCATGTTGGGTTCGGTGGTGGGTGCGAACCACGCAGTGGTGCGGGTGAGCTCGGAACTGAACTTCGATGAAGCTTCAGTAACCAAAGAAACCTATTCCAACCCTCGTGAAACTGCCGACACTGAAGGTGAACAGCCCCAACTGGTTCTAAACGACGATGTACGCACCGAAAAATACACCGGTGAAACCCCCATGGTAGGCGGCATTCTCGACCTAGACGGGGGACAAGGCGGCACCGGTTCTGGCGAAAACCGCAGCTATGACTTAGATGAAGCTGCTCGCCAATACGCGCTGAACCGTGAGGTTGAACTTATTAATCGGGCACCCGGCAAAATTGAACGAATGTCGGTAGCGGTAATTGTGGATTCCGCCACCACCACACCGGCCATGCTGGAACAAATTGAAGATGTGGTTGCGGTGGCCGCCGGAATTATTACCGACCGGGGTGACACCGTGGTGGTCAGCCGAATGGCTTTCGACACCAGTGCGGCTGAAGCGCTGGAAGAAGAAATGGCAGCGGCTGAAGCTAAAGCCAGCTCGCAAAGCCAGCGTGAACTAATGCAAACCCTGGCTATGGCGGCGGTGGTGTTGCTAATAGTGGGCGTTGCTTGGCGTAACACCGCCAAGGCCCGCAAACGCAACCGCCTGGCCCAAAGTGCTGGCCTAGAACAACTAGCAAACTACGAGACTGTGGGGCTAACTGTGGGTGACGCGGCCGCTGGAGCAGGTTCAAACGACGACGAATTCGCACCACTTGATGCTGATGAGCTGAGCGAACTGGTAGGTGGGTTACACCACACGCCACCGCCCGAAGCCGTTCGAGTAGCCACCGAAGTTGCCGACATGATCGACAACCAGCCCGAAGAAGTAGCCCAGCTGTTGCGAGGCTGGATGACTGAACCTCGAGGTGGCCGACGATGACCTTGGTTGAAACCACCGAAGCGGTTGAGAACCTGACCGGGGTACAAAAAACCGCCATCTTATTAATGGCGATGGGCCAAGAGCGGGCCACCACCATTCTAAAAACGATGCGGGAAAGCGAAGTAACCGAAATCATGGCCGAAGTGGCCCGGTTACCTAAGGTTGACGACCGCACAGTAGAAGCAGTGCTCGGTGAGTTTGCCATTACGGCCTCGGCCCGCCGCCATGTAGCGGTAGGTGGGGTTGATGTGGCCAAAGAAATGCTGACCGCCACGCTAGGTGAACGTCGCGCCGAAGAAATCTTCGAGCAAATGTCGATGAGCTTGGCAAGCGCCCCGTTCGAGTTTCTACGCAAAGCCGACCCGCGCTTGGTGTTGGGCTTCATTCGTGAAGAACACCCCCAAACAATTGCTTTGGTGGTGGCTTACATGACCCCCGACGCCGCGGCTTTGGTTCTAACCAGTCTGCCCGAAGAACTCCAGCGGGAAGTTGCGGTGCGAGTGGCCACCATGGACCGCACCTCGCCCGACATTATTGCCAATGTGGAAGCCATGTTGGAAGCCCGCATATCTTCGGTGGTGCAACAAGGCGACCTTTCCTCAGTTGGTGGGGTTCAAACCCTAGTTGACGTGTTGAACCGGGCCGATCGTGCCACCGAACGTCTGATTTTCGAAGGTTTAGAGAACTTTGATGAAGCATTAGCCGACGAAGTTCGCAGCCTGATGTTCGTGTTTGAAGACATTCTCACCCTCGACGATCGTTCGATTCAACAAGTGCTGCGCCAAGTCGATTCGAAAGACCTGGCTTTGGCGCTAAAGGGCGTGAAAGAAGAAGTGCGGGTGAAGGTGCTTTCCAACGTTTCATCACGCGCTGCTGAGAACCTGAAAGAAGAAATCGACATGTTGGGTGCCGTGCGTCTAGCAGCGGTGGAAGAAGCCCAAGGGGCGGTGGTTCGGGTGATTCGAGCCCTAGAAGAAGCCGGCCAAATTGTGCTTACCCGTTCGGGTGATGAGTATGTCGAATAGCCCGTTCCCACTACTTTCGGAACTGCCCGAAGTCGCGGAAGACCAAGGCGACCCCAAAGCTTTGGCAATTTACCGTTTGGCGCACGATGAAGGTTTTCGCCACGGTGAAATCGCCGGTCAGGCCGCTGGCTATGAAGCTGGTTTGGCCCAAGGCCGTGAAGAAGGTTTTCGCCGGGGCCACTCAGAAGGGCTAGTAGCCGGTATTGATGATGCCGCCGCCATGGCTGAAGCGAAAGTTCGCCGCAATATTGAAGCCCTAGAAATAGCGATCGCGACCTTGGCGCAGCGTGAAGCAACGGCCTTAGAAGAAATCGAAACCAATGTGGTTGACCTGGCGCTATCTTTGGCCGCCGCCATCTTGGATCGTGAGGTTGACGCTTCGATCGACCCTGGCGGTGAGGCCATAGCCCGAGCCTTGAAACTGGCCCCAGGTCGAGGTGAGCTCACCATACGAATGAACCCAAATGATTGTGAAGCGCTGGGCGACCTTTCACAGATTGCACCAGGGCGGGATTTGTTGGTGGTGCCTGATGCGGCCATTGAAGCGGGTGGGGCACTGGTTGAAACCGACACCGCCTTAGTCGATGCCCGTATTTCTACGGCCTTAGCCCGCGCCCGCGAGGTTTTGGCCGACCCCAACCATGAAGCCGTTAACGGTTTCGCCAGTGTCAGCGAAGGGTGGCAATAAAATGGTGGCCTTTGCGGGAACGCCACTGGCAGAGCGTGTCGACGCGGCCCTAATGGCGGCCGGGGCGCGCCGAACCGGTCGTGTGACCAAAGTAGTAGGCCTTACCTTTGAAGTGGCTGGCGTTGAAGCCGCTATCGGCGATGTGATTCGAGTAGAAACCGCAACCGGGCGTGTACTGGGTGAAGTGGTGGCTATCGGTGTCGATTCTGTGACAGCAATGCCGTTAGATGAGCTGAACGGGCTACGAGCTGGTGCTCCGGTTGAGGCTTTGGGGCAAGCAATTTCGGTTCCAGTGGGCGAAGAGTTGTTGGGGCGGGTGATTGACGGTTTGGGTCGACCCCTTGACGACGGTCCACCCCTAGGATCGCTACAACGTGCGGCCTTAATGGCAGATGCCCCACATCCGCTGCGGCGACCCTCTATTTCGGAAGCCGTGCATTTAGGGGTGCGTTCTCTTGACACCATGGTGCCGGTTGGTCGCGGTCAACGCATTGGCATTTTCGCAGGCTCAGGCGTTGGTAAATCAAGCCTAATGTCGATGATTGTTCGAGGTACCGATGCTGATGTTTCGGTAGTGGCGCTAATTGGCGAACGTGGTCGTGAAGTTCGAGAGTTCATCGAACGTGACCTAGGCCCCGAGGGTCTAGCCCGCTCGGTGGTGGTAGTTGCCACCTCTGATGAACCAGCTTTGGTACGTTTGCGGGCGGCCTTCGCGGCCACCAGAGTCGCCGAATATTTTCGTGATCAGGGCCGTCACGTGAACCTGTTAATGGACAGCCTGACCCGCTTTGCGATGGCTCAACGCGAGATTGGCCTTTCCGCAGGAGAAGTGCCTGCCACCAGGGGCTATCCACCTTCAGTATTTGCATTGCTGCCTCGGCTTTTAGAACGTGCCGGGACCTCGGAGCAAGGCTCGATCACTGGTATTTACACCGTGTTGGTGGAAGCCGATGACCTAAACGACCCGATTGGAGATTCGGCCCGATCAATTCTTGATGGCCACATTGCTTTGTCGCGCCGCTTAGCCACCTCAGGTCATTTCCCGACGGTCGATGTTTTGGAATCTATTTCCCGTCTGGCAGGCGCCATCACTAGCCCGCAAGAACAAGAACTCGCCCAGCTGGCACGCCAATTGTTGGCCGTCTACCGCGACGCGCAAGACCTAATTGAAATTGGGGCCTATCAGCCCGGCAGCAACCCGTTGGTAGATGAAGCCGTCTTGCGCCGAGACAGCATCAACCAGTTTTTGCGCCAAGGGATGGGTGAAACCACGCAGCCAGGTGAAGCGTGGCATAACTTGGCCTCGGTTCTTGATGTGCCCTGGGCTGACACCGAGGTCGGTGCGCCATGAAACGCTACCGTTTCCGCCTGGAACAAGTGGCCCGAGTGCGGCGAATTCAAGAAGAACAAGCCCGTGGTGAGTTGTTAATGGCACGCCAACGTTTACTGGAAGCCGGGGCTGAGGTTGCACAACGCACCGATCGTTTAGCTAATCGGGTGGGGCATCGTGGCCAAATAACTACCAGCAGTTTTTTGGCGGAACGTTACCACCACCAGGGTTTAGCCCAAGCGCTGCTAGCAGCCCGCACCGCCGAAGCGAATGCTGCGCTGATGGTAAACACTCGTATTGATGAATGGAAAGCCGCCGCCCAGAAGGTTTCTACCTTAGAACGCCTCGATTCTCGTTCACGGGCGGAATATCAGGCTGAGATGGATCGAGAAGAACAAAAAGAACTCGATGATTTAATCATCACTCGAGCCAGCCAGAACCAGAATGAGGACGAGCCATGACCTCGGTGATGGCAGGAGCTGGCCTGGGCAATGCCCTAGCACGAATCGACCAAATAATCTCGCGGTTCGAACCAGGAGTTGGCGCTGGAACCGATGTTTACAGCGATGCCGATTTCGCCACTCTGCTCGCCCAAAACAACGTCAATTTTAACCCCTCCGCCACGACTTCTTATGGTCTTACCAATACCGGCGAGGCCCTGGTAGCCCAAGGCATGAGTTACCTAGGGGTGCCCTACCTTTGGGGCGGCACTGACCCGGATGTTGGTCTTGACTGTTCCGGTTTCACCCAACGGGTTTTCAAAGACTTAGGCATCGACATTCCACGAGTCAGCCGTGATCAAGCTCGTGGGGGCCAAGCGGTGGCCTCACTCGATGAAGCCCGCCCCGGTGACATTCTGGCTTTTGGTTCCCCGGTCAACCATGTAGCTATTTACGCTGGTGACGGCATGATGGTGCATTCACCCAGACGTGGTGATGTGGTCACCTATGAAGCCATCGATCGGCCCATTACCGCTATTCGTCGTTACACGCCCAGCGCTAGTACACCCTTAGCCACAGGCGGTGCGATTCCTGGTTGGAGCGCGGTGTCCATGTTGGGAAATAATCAAGCTGCCAACTCCTTAGGTGTGGCTGGAGTGCCACAGGCCTATGCGGCTTACTTCAGCGAAAGTGGCTCTCGCTACGGGGTTGACCCCAAGTTGTTAGCGGCGGTGGCCAAAGTGGAATCTGGTTTTAATCCCAATGCTAAGAGCTCGGCCGGGGCGCTCGGGCTGATGCAATTCATGCCCCAAACTGCGGCTTCTATGGGTATCGATCCGCTTGATCCGCGCCAAGCAATAGATGGTGCGGCCCGATACCTGCGTGCCCAACTCGATGATTTTGGCAGCTTAGATTTGGCTCTGGCTGCCTACAACGCCGGGCCGGGAGCAGTTCGCAAACACGGCGGAATTCCGCCATATTCCCAAACTCAGACCTATGTGGCCAAGGTGCAGAGCATCTTGAACGGAGGCAACTGATGTCAGACTTAACAGCGGTGCTGCCAGCGCCGGTCACCACCTACAGCGGTGCTAACGCCCCGTCTGTCGCGACCGACAGCGCCGATTTCAGCGAGACCGAAGGTGAAACCTTTGCCGAGGTGGCTGAACGGGTAATGCCCGTGCTGGTTTCAGAAACTGACACCGAAGCTGTGGTTGAAGACCTTAGCGACGAGGAAACCGAAGAGGCTTTATCGTCAACCAATGGTGAGCCTATAGCCATAGCTTGGGACGTGTGGGGTCAACTCCGCACGGTGGACGAAGTCGACCAAAGCCAAACCAAAACCGAGGAGGCCCCGCCAGAGGAGGCGGCATCGCAACCCGACGTTGTGGCACACGCCAGTTCGTCGCCTGAAATACCTTCTGAACCACCAAATAGCTTGGCGGGGGAGAGCAGTTCTGCGCCGGAGAACGCAGAAGAAGGACCTTCGGCGCCAAGAACCGATTTCACAATCGACACCACTGCTCGTGCCGAGGTCGAACAAGACACCGAACTCACGCCACAAACCCCGGCGCAAACCAACCAAGAGGCGGTCACCCAAACCGCTCCAGCGTCGGAACAGGTGGGCTCATCGGAATCAGCTAAGGCCGAGATTGTTCAACCCAAAGGCCCGGCAGCAGAACAAGCAAAACCGGCGGCAACACCGAATATGGTGACCGCACCAGCAACACCGCCCACCGCTACGGCCGCCAATTTTGAAACCGCGCTTAGCGAAGCCCAAAGCATGGCCCAACCCGAAGCGCCGGTGTGGGAACAACTGGCCACCGCACTTAAACCGGTGCGGCTCTTATCCGACGGCAGCCAACGTCTTTCGGTGGAACTTCACCCAGCGGAATTGGGTTCGGTCCATCTAGAGGTTTCCTTGAAAGACGGGGTGCTAAGCATTCGAGCCGTGGCGGAACACGTGCTCGGCCGAGATGCTCTGCAAAATTCGCTACCCGACCTGCGTGGCGAACTTACCAAAGCAGGCGTCCAGCTTGGCAACGTGGATGTTGGCGATAAAACCTCCTCGGGTGGCCAGGGCAACACCGAGGCGCAACAGGCGCCCCACGTGATGGGGCATGACGCTGGTGAAAGTGCGACAAACCCCTCAGCTGCCCATGGCACACCGGCTGTAAATACTCCTATTCGCGTTGGCCCCGGCGCCCTAAACCTGGATCTTTAACATGACTTACATTCCACCTACCCCGGCCGCTACCGCCGACACTTGGGGCGCTAATACCAACCAGGCGCGTTCTTCGTCGGAGATGGACAAAGACGCTTTCATGAAGCTCTTGGTAGCGCAGCTGAAATATCAAGATCCACTATCGCCCGCGGATCCTGGTGAGTTCCTAGCTCAAACCGCCCAGTTCACGGCGGTTGAAAAGCTGGAACACATTGCCACCCAAACATCTGAACAAACCTGGGCTTTGGCCCTTGGTACTGCTAGCACCCTTATAGGTAAGGAAATTTCCTTCCTGCGAATGGATGGCACCACGGGTGTTGGCGTCGTGAGCTCGGCCACGACAGACCCAGACGGGATTGTACTCAACGTCGGAGACGAAGAGGTTCCTTTG
Organism: Acidimicrobiia bacterium; assembly: GCA_041676705.1. Taxonomy (NCBI): domain Bacteria; kingdom Bacillati; phylum Actinomycetota; class Acidimicrobiia; species Acidimicrobiia bacterium. The sequence continues at coordinate 84,865 of JBAYRL010000006.1, read as the reverse complement.
GGTGCCATTACACAAATTGGTTCTGGAGACGGTTCAGGGACGAACAGCGACCAGGTCGAAACACCCAACCAAGATGCTGAAACACCTACAGAAACTGAATCACCCGTAGAAGAAGGAGAAGCTCCATGATCCGATCAATGTTCTCGGCCGTATCGGGCTTACGTAACCACCAAACCATGATGGACGTAGTGGGTAACAACATTGCGAACGTCAACACCACCGGTTTCAAAACCTCGAACGTGGTTTTCCAAGATGTGTTAAGCCAAACGCTTCAGGGCGGGGGAGCTGCCACCGCGCAACAAGGTGGCACTAACCCGGCACAAGTTGGTCTTGGTGCCCGTGTGGCTGCCATTACCACCAACTTTGGTCAAGGTGCGCTGCAACGCACCGGGCGCGCCACCGACTTGGCAATTGAAGGTGACGGCTTCTTTGTGGTTAGCCAAGCGGGCCAACAGCTCTACACCCGAGCCGGGTCCTTCTCGGTTGATGCGCTGGGTCGATTGGTAACCCAAGACGGCGCATTTATCAATGGCTGGCAATCAGGAGCCGATGGTCGAGTCAACACCAACGGACCGGTGGGTATGATCCAAATTCCAGTTGGCGACTTGATTGCGCCCGTGGCCACATCATCACGCGAGCCCGGTGTGACCGTGGGTGGAAACTTGCCGGCTAATGCTGATGTGGGCCGCATCATTACCAACTCGGTGCAGGTTTTCGATGGGCAAGGTAATCCCGTCAGCTTGAAGATGGCTTTTGAGAAGACCGATGAAAACGAGTGGGAAGTCACTTTCTCCTACGTTGACGAAAATGGTGATGACGTCGAGTTAAATACCGAAACATTGGCTTTCGACCCCGACACCGGCGAGCTGGACACTCCCGCTGACTATGGAATTGTTATTGACGACGCTGACGGAATATTTGGTGGAGATATCACTATCACCTTGGGTGAAGAGGGCGGGCCTAACCGACTCACCCAATACGGGGAGCTTTCGACACTGGCGATTCTTGACCAAGCGGGCTCCGCTGCCGGGTCGCTCCAGTCTTTCACCGTCTCCCAAGACGGCTTGATCGTCGGTTCCTACTCGAATGGCCGCACCCGGCCCATCGGGCAGATCGCCCTTGCCGTCTTTGCCAACCCCGAGGGCCTCGAAAAGGTGGGTGGCTCGAACTTCCGTCCCACCATGAACTCGGGTCTGGCCCAGCTAGGTCGAGCGGGTGAAGGCGGCCGTGGCCTCCTAAGTTCGGGCACCCTCGAAATGTCGAATGTCGACCTGGCTCAAGAGTTCACCAGCCTGATCGTGGCTCAGCGTGGCTTCCAGGCCAACTCGCGTGTGGTCACCACCTCGGATGAGCTGCTGATGGAAGTAGTGAATTTGAAGCGTTAAGCCAATAGGTTTCGCGGTTAGTCCTTAAGACGCAAACGTCGCGGCCGATAGTACAAACATCGCCTCTCGATTTGTGTGAGGAAAGTGACGGAAATGCGATGATTTTGCTTAAACGACTAAATGGCAGCGAGTTTGCTGTCAACGCCGACCTGATCGAACGCATTGACGTTACGCCAGACACCGTGGTGACCCTGGTGGATGGAACCAAATACGTAGTAAACGATTCGATCGACGACATTGTCGATCGAATCGTGTCGTTCCGGGCCCGCATCTTAGCCACCGTGGATGGCTTCGATGGTGACGACTCGGATGCCGTGGTGTCACCACTTCGCCTGGTGGCAGAGATAGTCGAGGACTAGAGCCATGGAACCAGCAAGTCTGATTGGCCTAGTGCTTGTCCTCATCGGGGTTTTCGTTGGCTCCACCATGAAGGGTGTCTCCATCGGCGCCTTCTTTGGGGTACCAGCGGCTTTCCTGATTGTGATTGTGGCCTCACTCGGTGCCGCCATGATGTCGAACACCATGGTTGACATGAAGAACATGGGCAAGGCCTTCATGAAGGCTTTCAAACCCGGTGACACCGGCGACCCAAGTGCCTCCATCGACCAAATTGTTGAGTTCGCGGAACGGGCACGCCGGGAAGGTTTGTTGGCCCTAGAAGACCAACTTGACCAGGTGACCGACCCATTCATGCGTCGAGGCCTCCAAATGGCTATCGACGGTGGCGACCCCGAGCTGGTACGCGAAGTGATGGAAACCGAAGTCCGGGCGCTGAAAGAACGTCACAAGGTAGCTGCCGCGTTTATGAACAGTGTGGGTGTCTTCTCACCCACTTTCGGAATTATCGGTGCCGTGGTGGGCCTTATCGCCACCCTTAGCCACCTCGATGACCCAAGCAAGCTTGGTCATGGTATTGCCGCGGCCTTTATTGCCACCTTCTGGGGTGTGTTCGCCGCCAACGGTATTTTCCTGCCCATTGGCAAGAAACTGCAACGCCTTTCAGCCGAAGAACTGGCTCACAAACAACTGATTATCGAAGGAGTGCTTTCAATTCAGGCTGGCTCGAATCCGCGCATGCTCGATGACATCTTGACCTCTTATTTGGCCCCCAAGGTGCGGGCGGCCCGGATGGAAGAGCGGCGCAGTGCGTAAACGCCACGACGACCACGAAGAAGAAGTGCATGAAAACCACGAGGCCTGGGTAATTCCCTATGCCGACATGCTCACTTTGTTAATGGGCCTTTTTGTGGTTTTGTGGTCAATTAGTAATGCTGACCTGTCGAAACTTGAAGCGCTACAAGGCAGTTTCGCATCGTCGCTTGGTTTAACTCTAAAAGGTGAAAGCCAGCTGCCGTCGCCTAGCAGTGAAGGTGGAGGACCCTTAAGCGGTTCCCATGGACTATTAGATTCCATCAAGCCTGCCATGGTCTTGGTCGGTGAAGAACTAGTAAGCCAAAAACGGGTAGAAAACGCCCTCGACGCGCTAGAGCGAGAAGAAACTCAGCAACAAGCCCAACGCATTGAAGATCGCCAGTTAGCTGAGGTTGAAGAAGCCATTAGCCAACACGCTGCCTCGCAAGGCTACGGCGATGCCGTGCAATTTCGTCGCGAAGGTCGCGGGTTAGTGGTCTCAATTGTTAGCGACCAGGTACTTTTCGAACCCGGATCGGCCGATTTACGACCTGATGGTCGTATTGTGCTCGATGGCCTGGCCAGTATTCTATTTATGCTGCCAAACGAGCTGGCCATTGAAGGTCACACCGACAACGTACCCATCGCCACCAGCCGTTTCCCCTCCAACTGGGAGCTTTCAACCGCCCGAGCGACTTCGGTGCTTCAGTACCTAGTAACCGTGCACCATTTCCCCGCGGAACGTTTACGAGCGGCAGGCTTTGGTGAATACCGGCCCCTTAGCAGCAACGACCAGCCTGAAGGACGTCGCCAAAACCGACGGGTTGAGGTAGCTGTGCTTTCCATGCTTGATGTGAACGCTTCCGGAGAAATTGTTACGCCAGGAGAAGATTCATGAGTGTACAAGAAGCTAACCGGACCTTAAAAGAACCCGGAACCGAGTTGCCCGACGGCGAGGCCGAGACTGGTGGCAAAGGGGGTAAGGGCAAGAAAAAGAAAGACAAAGGTGGTAAGTCGAACCTGGTGCCAGCCATTGTGATCGCGGTGGGCCTGGTGGTCGGTGGCTACTTTGTGGGTAGCGGCGGTAGCGGCGGCACCACCGAAGTGATAGTTACCGCCCCCGAGGTAACACTCGGTCCGCTGGTAGAGATTGACCCGATTACCTTAAATCTGGCTGATGGACATTACCTTCGCTTGGGAGTCTCGTTCCAGATGAGCGATGCCTATGAAGACGCTGCGAAAGACGAAGAAGTTTACGTGTTCCCATCCGCCGACGCTTCGAAGGTTCGCGACGCCTTAATCAGTATTTTCGGTGGTAATGATTATCAAACTCTCTCACGTGCTGATGGCCGTGAAAATGCTCGTGAAGAGCTATTAACCAAATCGAATGACCTGCTGAGTGGTAATGTCTTGGCGGTCTTCTTCACCGATTTCGTCATCCAATAGGTTCACCCAAGGCGCTGATTAGCAGTGACAGTTCCCCAACCTAAAACTCGTAGGGATGAGCCCGACGCTTTGCGCCATAAACCTTCGCGTCACGACGACCCAACCTTTCAGGCCAAGGCCCGCAGCTTCGATTTTCGTCGTCCCAACAAGCTAAACCGCGACCATATTCGCAGCTTAGAAAACATTCATGAAACTTTCGCCCGTCAACTAACCACCGTGCTTTCAAGCACTCTGCGAGCTGTTTCACAGGTAACGGTGGCCTCTATTGAGCAGTTGGCCTATGAAGATTATGTCGAAGAAGTGCCCAACCCTTCGCACATGACGATCATCTCGCTTGAACCCTTGCCCGGGGTGGCCGTACTGCAATTTCCTTTGAGCGCAGCCATGGTGATTATCGATTTGATGTTGGGCGGCCATGGGGCCTCAAATGGCCCGCAGCGACCCTTAACCGACATAGAACGTGGTCTAATGCGGACCATCATTGATCGGGCGCTTGGCGAACTTACTTTTTCGTTTGAATCGGTAGAACGAATTGAACCCACCATCTTGGGTTATGAATCGAACCCGCAGTTTGTGCAGGTGGCAGCGCCGTCCGACATGACTGTGGTGGTGACATTCGACATGAAAATTGGTCGAGAGGAAAACAAGGCCACCTTGTGTTTTACCTACTCGGCGTTGCAGCCCATTCTCGATGCCATGGCGTCGGTTACTTCACATGGACAACAAGGTCGACAAGATATCGCTTTGGCTCGCGCCCAACTAAGCGAACGGATGCTTGACGTTCCGGTAGATATGGCCATCGAGTTTGTCCCCACAAAGTTGACCTCGGCGGCCATTGTTGAGCTTGAAGTAGGCGACGTTATTGGTCTTGGCCACCCTACCGATGTGGCCCTAACGGCTTCGGTCGGTGGTACCCCGACCTTCAAAGTCCGTGCGGCGCGAGCTGGCAAGCGTCTAGCCTGTCAGATCGTCGAGAACATTGACGGCAAGCCCCGTTTAGGCTCATAGCCGGAAATTTCCTGGAGACTTTTTATGACCACCCACATACCAGGCCAACCCAACCCGGCAATTTCGGCGGAAGCTCTTGAAGAGCTGGTATCAACCGTGGCCGATGACTTCCCAGCGGTGGGATTACAAGCAGGCCCAGCCGATGTTCAAGACAACCTTGACCAGCTTCTACCGGGCATCGACTCAATGGTTATGGTGGTGCCGGTACTAAGCGACATCGAACGTGAAGTGTTCGTTATAGTTTCGCCAACTTTATTGACCTCGATGGGCGGCACCGACCTAGCAACGCTGCCGGAACTGGTTAATCGCACGGTCACCGAGCTCGCCAATGGTGACGAACTCGACCTAAACGCCACCCGTTTGGGTGTTGGTGTCGGTGCCCTGGCTGGCTTAGCGGTGGAAGGTGACGGCCCAGGTGCCACCATGATGGCGGCTGGGGTCTTCGCTGGTGTCGACCACATGGGCACGGTAGGCGTTTCGCTGCTACCCACCGAGAAAATGGCCCCAGTGACCGCCGACGAGACCGAACTTGGTGAAATGGACCTACCCCCGATGACCCCCACGCCCACCGTAAGTCGTGCTCCACTTGGTCGAGGTCTTGACATTTTGGGTGGAGTCGAGATGAACGTGGTAGCCGAGCTAGGCCGAGCCCGGATGACGGTTGGCGATTTGCTTTCGTTGGTACCAGGTTCGGTGATTGAGCTTGACCGTTCAGCGGGCAGCCCAATCGATTTGTTGGTGAATGGCACTTTGATCGCTCGGGGCGAAGTGGTGGTGGTGGACGAAGAATTCGGACTTCGAATTTCCGAAATAGTTTCCAACGATGAAGTCACCCCATGACCAGTGTCAGCTCCTTTGAACTACTGCTACGGCTAGGGCTTAGCTTTGCGGTTGTCCTAGGACTGATTCTGGGTGCAGCAAAATTCTTACGTAACAAACCAGGCTTTGGACGTGACCCCAAAGCCCCGAAGTTTGATGTGCTGGATCGGATTTCGGTCGGCCGTTCTTCTTCGGTGGCCCTGGTGCGCTTAGGCGGCCGGGGGCTAGTAGTTGGCATCACCGATGGTTCAATAACGCTGCTTACCGAAGCGCCGGAACTCATCGAAACCTATGAAGAAATTGAGGCTCAACGGACTGAGTCTCAGGAGGCTAGTAACGCCTCTAAATCACCAAGGACGAACTTCCTCCAGACTCTTAGAGAGTTGACCGTAAAGAAGTCTTAATGTTCGTCAAATTAGCTGGCCTTATGGCCGTGATACTGGTCGGGTTAATCGCGCTCGGCGGACCGGTTGGTGCCCAAACCTTCCCCGAACCGTCCATTCCTGAAGTGGAAGGCCCACCAGTACCAACGCCCCAAGAAAACACGGGACCCCGTGCCGTGATCGATGTGGACTTGAGCCAAGGCGAAGCCCCCAGCCAAAGCATCATCATAATTTTAGGGCTGACCCTGTTGTCGATTGCCCCGTCGTTGCTGATCCTCACTACCAGCTTCACTCGTATGGTGATTGTGCTTTCGATCACTCGAAACGCTCTTGGCCTTCAAACCATTCCCCCGAACCAGGTGGTGGTGGGTTTAGCTCTTTTCTTGTCGCTGTTCGTGATGGCACCCACCCTTTCCAAAATGAATGAGGAGGGTTTGCAGCCTCTTCTAGCTGGGGAAATATCCCAAGGTGAAGCTTTTGAGGCAGCTTCAGGACCGCTCAAGACCTTCATGTTGTCAAACACCCGTGAAGGCGAGCTGGCCATGTTGGCGTCGGTTTCGCCCGAGCCAACCCCAGAACGGGTAGAAGACCTTTCCCTGACCACCGTGATACCAGCGTTTGTGCTGTCGGAACTGAAGAGCGCCTTCATCATCGGATTCGTGATCTTCATACCGTTCTTGGTGATCGACTTGGTGGTCTCATCAGTACTCATGTCGTTGGGAATGATGATGCTGCCGCCGGTGTTCGTTTCGTTGCCGTTCAAGGTTTTGTTGTTCGTGATGGTTGATGGATGGACTCTCATAGCCAAAACGCTGTTGGAAAGCTACATGTAGGCCATGAACGAGACGATTGTTGTAGAAATCGGCGTTCAAGCAATGCTCTTAGCCATGAAGCTGGCTGGTCCGGTGTTGCTGGTAACCCTGGGCATTGGCGTAACGGTGGGCTTGGTTCAATCGGTGACTCAAATTCAAGAGCCGACGCTGACCTTTGTGCCGAAATTTATTGGCGTAGGCGTAGTGATTCTGATTGCTGGTGCGTGGATGTTGCGACAAGCAGTGGGTTTTGCCGAAGGCCTATTTGAACTGGTGCCTCGATTACTAAGCACGCTGACGCCACAAGTCGCACAAATGATGGCGCAGCACTGGCCGTGGTAGTGCCATGATCATTCAGATTGATGTAAGTGTTCTAGTAGGGTTTTTCTATGCCCTGATTCGCACCGGGGCTTGGATCACAATTTCGCCACCTTTTAGCTCGAACGCCATTACTCCCCGGGTAAAAATCGCTATTTCGGTTGGGCTTTCGCTGCTTTTAGCCAACACCTTTGCCGATACCGACGTGTCGCTCGAAGCGGGCCCCTTTATTTTAGGAGCGCTATACCAAGCGTTCGTGGGTGCCGCCATGGGTTTTGTAGTGCTGCTGTTATTCCAAGCGGTACAGGTGGCAGGCCAACTGGTGGACATGTCGTCGGCCTTTAGCAGCGCCACATTGTATGACCCATTCTCAAACGCTTCCTCGACCCCTATTGGTCGGCTCTTTGAAATGATGGCCATCACCATTTTGTTCATGATTGACGGGCATCTGATGTTGGTTCGAGGCCTAATTACCAGCTTCACCATGGCCCCGGTGAGTGGCTTTTCGTTGGAAGCCATGCCCGGCATTCTGATTGGTAATTTTGGGGTTCTGTTCGTGGCCTCGCTACAAATTGCGTTTCCACTTTTGGCAGCGCTGTTCTTGGCCGAGGTCACTCTCGGTTTAATGACCAGGGCAGCTCCGCAGCTCAACATTTTAATTATCGGTTTCAACGTAAAAATACTTATGTTGCTGTCGTTGCTTGTGGTGGCCCTGCCCATAATTCCACGCGCCGTGGAACGATTGGTGGAACAAATTCTTTCCGCCCAATCCGGATTTTTTGGGGGGTGAGCCATGGCCGACAAGTCTTCTAAGACCGAAAAACCTACCCCGAAACGCCGCAAAGATGCCCGTAAAGAAGGCCAAATAGCCCGCAGCCAAGACCTTTATGGCTGGCTGGCGGTCATGGTGGGCAGCATTGTGGTGCCGTGGCTAATTGGTTGGATGGGCACCGCGCTTGCGGGCTCGATGGGCTACTTGCATGAAGTGATGCTTAACCCGAACCCAGCAGCCATGAACCAAGCGGCCAAAGGTATTGTGGCCTCGGTAGCTCTCGGAGTAATCGTCTATCTACTCTTCGCGGCGGCCCTGGCCACGGTTACCAACGTGGCACAAACCGGTGTGGTGCTCTCAGGTAAATCGCTGAAACCAAAATGGAAAAGAGTTAACCCCGCTGAAGGCTTCAAACGCATGTTTTCGGCCCGCACCCTGTGGCAAGCCGCCAACAGCGTATTGAAACTAGCCCTGATCAGCTTTATCGTCGTACCCGCCATGCTGAGCACCGCGCGGGCCTTGGCCGGTGCTGCTCAATTCGACCTGTTCGCAGGATTGGCATACGTGGGGGAGCGCACCACCACTGCCATTCGCACGGCTGCAGCGGTAGGCCTAATGATCGGTTTTGTTGACTACGGATACCAGCGCTGGCGCACCGAAAAAGACATGATGATGTCGAAACAAGAAATTAAAGACGAGATGCGCAATAGCGAAGGTGACCCTCACGTTCGTGCCCGTCAGGCCTCGCTGCGAATGTCAGCTTCACGAAATCGCATGTTGGCGGCGGTAGCCGATGCCAACGTGGTAATAACGAACCCCACCCACGTCGCGGTGGCTCTCGAATACAAGCCAGGGTTCGGGGCACCAAAGGTTTTGGCACGGGGTACTGACAAGTTGGCGTTACGCATTCGAGAACGAGCACGTGATGAAGAAGTACCGATTGTGGAGTCGGCAGCATTGGCCCGAGCGCTATACACCTCATGTGAAGTCAACGACGAAATTCCACGGGTCTTGTTTGAAGGTGTGGCGGTAATTCTGGCGTTCGTGCACCGCTTGGCGGCCCGACAGAGCTTTAGCGGCAGCCACGTTATGGACGTTCCAATTTCATGGGACCCGCAACTTTCAAACCTGGAAAGTTCAGCTGGTCGCAGCATGCGTCGTCAACGGCGAAAAAATTCTCGACGAAAAGCTAAAGCTTCGGTGGCAGCTGCCGATATACCAAACGACTAAATCCAGCCAGGACGGTTGGCACTCACCGGCATGGACGCCCGGCGACAGGCAGCGTTGTAACGTGCGTGACCAACGACTTGGGCAGGCAATATTTCCGGCGGGAGTAATATTTGTGGTGGCCATGATGGTCATCCCATTGCCCACCGCGGTGTTAGACGTGTTGTTGACCATCAACATTGCCGCCGGCGTACTGCTGCTATTGGTTTCTTTGAACGTCAGCCGGGCGCTCGATCTAGCGGCTTTCCCATCACTGCTGCTGGTGGCCACACTGTTCCGTTTGGGCCTGAACATCAGCTCAACTCGACTAATTCTCTCCAAGGGTGACGCTGGCGAGGTCATTGCAGCCTTCGGCAGTTTTGTAATCGGCGGGTCGCTGGTTGTGGGCCTGGTCGTGTTCTTAATTCTGGTGGTAATCCAGTTCGTGGTGATCACCAATGGCGCCACCCGAGTGGCGGAAGTGGGTGCCCGTTTCACCCTCGATGCCATGCCCGGTAAACAAATGGCCATCGATGCTGATTTGAACGCTGGGGTAATTGACGACAACGAAGCACGCAAACGCCGGGCCGAAGTCGGTGCCGAAGCCGACTTTTACGGGGCTATGGACGGTGCCTCAAAGTTCGTTAAAGGCGACGCTATTGCATCGGTGATTATCACCATAATTAACCTGGTGGGGGGCCTAATTATTGGTGTTGTGCAGCTTGGCTTCCCGGTTGGCGAAGCCGTTTCTCGCTACAGCCTCCTCACCGTCGGCGACGGCTTGGTTTCACAAATCCCAGCCCTCTTGGTTTCTATCTCCTCGGGCATGATCATCACTCGCTCGGCGGGTGAATCCGACCTCGGCTCTGATGTGTTTAGCCAGTTCGCCAACCAGCACCGCTCGCTTCGCACCGGTGGTTTGGCCATGACCTTGGTGGGTTTTGTGCCTGGGTTGCCCACCGTGCCTTTCGTGGTGGTTGGTGTAACACTCTTTGTAATCTCTACCCGGTTGGCAGCTCGGGCCGCCGCTCTAGAAGCAGCCGAGGGTGCCGACAAGTTGGCACCGCCGCCCGACCCTGATGACCCCAGTGAGCTGGTGCGCACCATGCGTATCGAACCAATCAGCCTAGAGCTAGCAGTTGATTTAGTTGATTTGGTTGATGTGAGTGTTGGAGGTGACCTCCTCGATCGAGTGCGGGGTTTGCGACGCAAACTGGCGCTCGAAATGGGTCTAATCATTCCACCAGTTCGAACCCGCGACAACCTTGACTTAGAGCTTGGCACGTATGTGATTCGCATTCATGGGGTGGAAGCCGGCCGCGGCAGCGCACCACCAGGGTCGGTAATGGTGCTGGCCGATGATCTAAGCCAATTTCCGGGGGTCGAGACCCGAGAAGCTGTATTTGGTTTGCCAGCTAAATGGATTTCGGCTCAAAGCCGTGGCCATGCCGAGGCCTTGGGCGCCACCGTGGTTGACCGTGCTTCGGTGATCACCACGCACCTAGCCGAACTGTGCCGTCGCCATGCACCCGATCTATTAAGCCGACAAGAAGTTAAGGGTCTGATCGACCTGGTGCGACGCAGCGACCCGGCCATCATCGACGACCTGACCGCGGCACAAGTCAGTGTGGGCGAAGTGCAGTTGGTGCTACAGGGACTCTTGGCCGAAGGTGTAAGTATTCGCGACCTAGTGCGCTTGCTCGACGGGGTTGGTCAGCGAGCGCGCCACAGCCGCGATACCGAAGCACTGATCGAATCGGCCCGAGCGGCCATTGCCGCCTCGATTGCTACGGCCTACGCCATCGACGGTTCCCTAAGCGTGATCACACTTGACCCAATGTTGGAGCAAACCCTGGTGGGTTCCATTCAAGTCGGTGAAGAAGGTCGATTCTTGGCGCTCGACCCAAGCGTGGCCGAAGCGCTGGCCCACCAGGTGGCAAACCGTCTTGAAACAATCGAACAAAGCGGGCTGAGCCCGGTGTTAGTTTGTGCGCCCATTCTCCGACCGGTCTTGCGGCGTCACCTGGCCCGCATGATTCCCCGCCTCTCAGTTCTTTCTTATGAAGAGCTTCCCGATCATCTAACGATCCAAGCCCTAGGAACGGTGAACATTGACCAACCAGTTGAAGTTTGACGGTCCGCGACTTGAAGATGTGTTGCTTCGAGTGCGAGACGAAATAGGTGAAAATGCGGTCATCGTAGAAGCCAACCGCACCCTACGTGGCGGCGTGGCCGGATTCTTTGCCAAAGAATGGTTTGAAGTGGTGGTAGAAGCCAACCCTGAAGCCGACCTACTAGCTTGGGCGGATCGAGTGGAAGATTCAAGCGTGGCACAAGCAGAACCAACGCTTGAGTTCGAGCAGGTTCTAGCTACCGCCACTCGTCCAGCCTTGGCAACAATCGAACTGCCTAGCCCCAAGGTTGAATTACCCAGCCCCGAAAAAGCCTTGAGCCAGCTACCTCTGGCCGAAATGCTAGAGGCCCTCGATGCCATCGTGCCAAGCCCGTTTCACCCCGCACCAGGGCCGAGCGTGATTGTTTTTGCTGGTGAGATGAACGCTGCCATGTTGGCCGCCGGTGCCTTTGCTAAACGGCTGGGACAAAACTCGGGCGATATTGTGGCCGTTTCGAAAGCCCCAGTCTCAACTCTGCCAGCGTGGATGCAGATCAACTCGAAAGCCGCCGCACGTCAACGTGGTGCACGCTGGCGCATGGGAGACACCCCGGTGGTTGTGGCCATCGACTTGGTGCCGGGCCTAGACGGACACAACTGGGCTAGTGAAATGATTGGCGCCCTTGGTGCAGACCATGTGCGGCTAGTGGCTAACGCTTGGCAGGTCATCACAGACATCGCGCCCAAAGCAGCCATGTTGGGTGGCGTTGACGGTTTAGAACTGGTGGGTCTGGCTGATTCAGCCACACCGGAAATTTTCTTAGATCTGGGCTTTCCCGTGCTCGGCCTCGACGGTCGAGTGGCCACCTCCGAGTTATGGGCAGCGTTGTTGATGGAACGGCGGAACGATGAAAAACGGTAATTCAATGGCGACAATTCTTGTTGAGGCCCGCTTTGGCATCACGTTGTTGCTGGCCACGGCATTGGCTGGTCCGGTACTAATGGCGGCCCTAAACGGTGAACGCAGCCCGGCTTCGGCGCTGCTTCTATACGGTGTTGCCATTGTGGTGGCCTGGTTTGTGCTTGGATTTATGGTGGCTGCGTTTTCTTCGCCCGGCCCCATCACCGATGATATTGATGATGAACGCGACGATTCTGAGCGTTCGATTAAGTAGGTTTGAACCGTGCGTGTTGAATCGGAACAACTTGGAGTGATTGAAGTGGAAGAAACCAAGATTATCCGTCTGCCTGATGGACTCTTAGGGTTCCCCGAGATCACTCGGTTTGCGCTAATTGAAGCTAGCGACGACGGAACATACTTTTGGTTGCAGGCCCTTGATAATCCAGAGTTATCTTTTCTTAGCCTGATTCCTTGGGGCTTTTTCCCTGACTATGAACCCGAAATTTCTGATGCTGATCAGGCGGTATTGGAACTAGACAGCCCCGAACATGCATTAGTTCTATGTTTGATAACCATTAGCGATGATGCGGTTACAGCAAACTTATTAGGACCGGTAATTATTAACAGCATTAGCGGAACTGGCCGGCAGATTGTGCTTGAGCGCACCGACTATTCCACCCGTGCTGAGCTCGCCCAACTCTGATGCTGGTCCTTAGCCGTAAATCCAACGAATCAATTATCATTGGCGGTGACATTAAAGTAACCGTGCTGGAAGTTCGCGGTGACCAGGTACGTTTGGGTATTTCGGCCCCCCGCGATGTAACCGTCCATCGTGAAGAGGTGCACGCCGAGATCCAGCGCGAGAATATTTCAGCAGCTTCAGTGCGTTCAAGTGATATAACCCGATTGCCTAAGTTGCCTATGCCGCCGAAGTAACTTCTTAAATCAACGACATCAATGCGCGGGTTTGTGACAAAATGCCTTACCGCGTATAAGTTAATTAAACTAATCTAGGTTTATTCCAAATCTAACGGAAGCAATATGTCACTCGCGTTCAACCCACAACCTCTAAACGCCGAACAGCGTGAACTTGTGGATGCCCATCTGCCCATGGTTGAGCACCTGGTGTTGCGAGTAAGTTCAAGCTTCCCACGCCACGTTGACCGTGGTGATCTAATCAGTGCTGGCATGGTGGGCTTGGTCGAAGCCGCCATGCGCTACGACGAAGCCCGAGGCGTACCCTTTTCACGCTATGCCGCACGCCGCATTCGTGGTTCTGTGCTCGATGCCGTACGCAGCACCGACTGGGCACCCCGCTCGGCGCGCCAACTCTCACGTGCTGCCGATAGCGCTACCCAAGAGCTAGCGGCCCGCAGCGGTCGCATTCCTACCGATGCTGAATTAGCAGCCGAAATTGGCATCAGCTTGGCGGAACTAACCGAAATGCGCGGTCGCATCCAGCGCGGTGTCATCCACTCGCTAGAAGCCCGTACCAGTGGTGACGGCGCTCGAATTGAAGATCGCTTAACCGATACCTCAGTCTCGGGGCCCGATGAGCTACTGGAACAAGAAGAGTTAAAAGGTTATTTACGCGCTGCCATAGAGCACCTACCCGAACGGCATCGCATTGTGGTGGTAGGCCATTATTTCGAACAGCGATCCTTTGAAGAACTAGCCAGTTTCTTGGGGGTAACGCCATCGCGTATTTCCCAGCTGCGTTCCGACGCTGTTGAGATGATTAAAGATGGTATTGAGGCCCAGTACGAACCACCGAGCAGCGAGAAAGTGGTGGGTCGTGTGGCCTTGCGCCAAGCACGTTTCGCGAGTGAAATCGCCTCGCATAGCGATTGGCGCTCGCGTATCGATAAGGCTGCTCGCACCTTCGATTCGCTAAGTCGCTTCGGGATAGACGGCGTGGAAGACGGCGGCTCCACGGCCGTTGATGTTTAACCGCTAAGGCCTCTTTCAATCCGACCCATCCAAGCCACCGCGTTCCGATAGGCCCAGACGATCACGCTGGGATCGAAATGAGATCGTGCTAAGGCGTCAAGATCGTTCATTTCGTAAGCTTTAACAAGGGCCAAACCTTCACCTAGGCGGCCCGAACCGCTCCGCAGTGCGGCCGCAATAGCATCGGATACTGGAATCCGATCAAGTACTTGGTCGACGGAGAGCCCAAGCAATAGGTCGAGGCTTGAAAACAATCCGGTCGTAAAAGCGGCGTTTGCTAATGCAGGGTTAGTCAGCTCGAATAGCTCTTTGGCATGACAGGCACGCAGCAACGAAATTTTGACCACTTCAGGGGAATGGTCGGTAGCTTCTGAAAGCGACAACAACGCCGCTACCGAGCGAACCGTGTCGAGCCCCAAATAAACAATGGCATCACGGGTACGTTCCACCCGGCGTTCCAAAGCCAGATAGCTAGAGTTCGCCATGCGCAACATCTTGTAGGAAAGGCCAACATCGATTGAAACCAGCCGGTCAATGTCGTCGATGGTCACATCCGGGCGTTCCAGCTCTCCCAAAAGTTGTAGTACTGCCACCCGATTGGCAGGGATGGTGGGTTCGTCGATACGTTCCGCTGGCCGTAAAATATCGCCTTGCATCCAGGTGGCCCCGGCCCGCTTGGTTGGCTCCACATCCGAGGGTTCACGCAGGCCAGTGACCAGCACCTTGGCTCGTGGACTCCAGTCCACAATTTGGGTAATAAGGTCTTCGCAGTGTTCTTCGTCGAAGGGGATGCTGGCACCATCGACGATCTGCACTACGTGGTCAGGGCGCTCAGCCTGGTCAATGTTGGCCACCAACATGCGGTAACCATCGTCTCGAGCGCTGCGCAGAATTTCTTCATCGGCTCGCCTGATCTCACCCGAAACTTCGATCATCATGCGTTCGGGGGGTAAAGCATGGTGAATACCGTCACGGAGTGACTGCATAGGCAGGTTTATGAAACCAGTGCGACCCCCAATCAAGCTGTCAAGACCGATTTCTAACAAGACCCGGGTCAATAGGAATCGTGGCTGGTCGCCCGGGTCTTCACCAATGGTGTCGACAATGAGTTGATAACCCAAGACGTCCATTCGACGGTCAAAAACGGGGGCACGACCAATGAAGGTGGCCTTTGGACGAGGCACGGGTGGTGGTTCAGCTGGGGCCAGGTTGGCTTTCGCTACCATGGCACGAGTAACCACAGTGGGGCGAGGGGCACCTTCGGTGGCTTTGCGCTTTAGGAAACGTCGGCGTGACGCGGCAGTCATATTGGATCTATCGGCACGAGCGAGCCAAAGTTGACCCAAGTTGTCAAGCTTCTGCCGCAATTATGGCTGGTGTGTGACCTATGTCTCTAGCGTGGCGATAAAGTATGGCCAGAAAAATAGATAGAGTCATTAACTAATGGACAGACGCGTCTCTTCTGAGCTGGACACATCGTCTAAATCTAAATTTGAAGGCATTAGGGGACGTATGGCGCACAGCCCTCGTTACCCCTGGTTGGTGCTAGCCACTGCACTGTTTGGCCTCTTTACCGTTGGCTTCACCATTACCATTTTGGCCATCTCGGTGCCACGGATGGCCGAAGAGTTCAACTCGGTCGAAGCCACAATCACCTGGGTCGTTACCGGACCAATGTTGGCCTTTGCGGTGGTTGGCCCTGCCACAGGAAAACTGGCTGATATTTATGGCCAACGTCGCATGTACCTGATCGGGCTGGGCGGCGCCGGTATTTTCGCGGCCTTCACAGCTATGGCCTGGGATCCAGCTTCGTTAATCAGCTTCCGTATTCTCTCCGCCACCATGGGTGCCGCTTGCGGTCCCGCCTCAATGGCCATGATCAACAAACTTTTCACCCGTGAACAGCGGGTGCAAGCCATGGGGTATTGGTCACTTGTTATGGCCGGAGGTCCGGTGATTGGTGCTGTGGCCGGTGGTCCGGTGGTTGAAGCCTTTGGTTGGCGCTGGATCTTTATTGCTCAAGTGCCAGTGGTCTTAATCGGATTCTTGGTGTCGTTTGTGTTGTTGCCAGAAGGCGACACGGTGGAGCGGGTTCGCTTCGACTTTGCCGGTTCAATGCTGCTTGGCAGTTCCTCAGCAGCAGCTTTGCTGGCGCTCAACCGCGGTCCAATAATGGGCTGGTCACACCCCTTGGTCGTGGCTGGTTTCGTATATTTGCCGGTGGGTCTAGTGCTGTTTTTCTCTCGCCAGCGGCGCATCGATTATCCACTGGTACCACTCGAATATCTGCGACGGCGGAACTTCACTTTCCCCATCATTACTCAGATGCTCACGAACTTCGCCTACATGGGTGGGTTCATGCTGACCCCGTTGTTGTTGCAAGACGTCTTGGCCTACGGCGAGGCTCGCACCTCAGTGGTGTCTATCGCCCGGCCCCTCCTCTTCGCTATTGCCGGGCCGGTGGCCGGTGCGGTGGCAATCCGGGTCGGTGAGCGTTCCTCCGCGGTATTTGGCGTTATTATTATTGTGTTGTCGATGGTGGGCCTAGCACAGGTATCACCTGGAATTTCTGATATTTACATAATGGCGGCGCTCGGTCTCT
Organism: Acidimicrobiia bacterium; assembly: GCA_041676705.1. NCBI lineage: Bacteria > Bacillati > Actinomycetota > Acidimicrobiia > Acidimicrobiia bacterium. The sequence continues at coordinate 68,019 of JBAYRL010000006.1, read as the reverse complement.
CAGGAATTGGAATGGGGGCAGTGTCACCGTCGATGGCGGCCAGCATCGCTAACGCCGTTGACGAACGCGACCTGGGAGTAGCTGGTGCCACCCAGCAGATGATGAGCCAGACCGCCGCTGTGGTTGGCATTCAATTGTTGCAAACCGTTCAATCCACCCGGGTCGATTCCGTTGGTCTGGTCAGCTCTTATTCCCATGCCTATCTCTTTGGCGGGTTTATCTCGGCGCTGGCCATCTTTAGCGCTTTGATGATCCGCTCGACCAAAGACGCTCGAGCTATTGACACCGAGGCTTTGGCACTGAAACCAATCGCGGCACCGGTCGGTCGGTGACAACCTATCAATTTCTAAGCCCCGAATGGATTGAAGCAGTTCGGGCCCTGCGAGCGAAACACGAACTACCAACAGCACCGTATTCGATACGAGTAAATCTGCTGGTGACGGAGACTCCTTTCGAAACTGGAGTGCTACACGGACACATCGACACCAGCGCTGGCGACATCAGCATTGAGGTAGGCGAGCTACCAAACCCCGATTTGTCAATCGCTATTACCTATTCCGTAGCACAACGGATTTTCGTGGAACGCGATGAGGCTGCAGCCATGGAAGCCTTCCTAAGTGGGACCATGCAAGTAGAGGGTGATTTGGCGGTGCTCTTTTCTTTGCAGGCCCAAACACTCGGTTCTGCCAACGACCTTGCGGAAAGTGTTTTAGCAATAACACGACCGGTCTGATGTCTAAGTAGCGACCTCGGGGCATTAACCTAAAAACATGTCCTATTCGATATCGCGTGAAGATGTAGCCAAAATGGCGAAGCTTGCCGAACTGCGCCTAGATGATCAAGAGCTAGAAAGCTTTACTGCTCAGCTAGTGCAAACACTCGAGTTCGCCGAAGACCTCGACCAAGCGATTGTTGATCCACTCCCCATCACGATTCTTCCACTTGAGGGGGTGAACGTGATGCGCCCCGATGTGGTGGTGCAGCCATTGCCACGAGAAGCACTGATGGCCGCCGCTGCCAATGTTGAAGAGAACCAATTTCGGGTGCCGCCAGCGTTAGGAGAATCATAATGGACGCCACCAAACTTGCCGCTAGTGTGCGCAGCGGTGAAAAGAGCGCGGCCGAGGTAGCGGAAGAAGCTCTGGCCCGCATCGAAGCACAAGATTCCACCATTAATGCTTTTACAGCACTAAACGGTGAACTAGCAGAACAAGCCCAAGCTATCGATGCCGCGGTGGCAGCGGGTGAATCGGTAGGGCCACTTGCTGGCGTCCCCGTAGCGGTAAAAGACAACATCGTGACCAAAGGGCTGACTACCACGGCCGCTTCAAGAATGCTTGAAGGCTGGATTCCGCCCTATGACGCTACCGTGATCACTGCGTTGGTTAACGCCGGCGCTTTGGTGATTGGTAAAACCAACCTCGATGAGTACGGGATGGGTTCCAGCACCGAAAATTCTATTTTCGGCCCGACTAAGAATCCGCTTGACCCCACCAAAGTCGCTGGAGGTTCAAGCGGAGGCAGCGCCGCTGCTGTTGCTTCCGGCATGGTTCCCTTGGCCCTTGGCAGCGACACGGGCGGATCCACCCGCCAACCGGCAGCGTTTTGTGGCCTGGTTGGAGTTAAACCTACCTATGGTCGGGTGTCGCGTTACGGCTTAGTGGCTTTGGCGTCATCACTTGACCAAATAGGCCCCATGGCCGCCACCGTTGCCGATGCGGCATTGTTGTTGGAAGCAATCAGCGGCCACGATCCGCTCGACACCACCTCCTACAACACCCCAGTGCCCGCATTTAGCGACAACCTGGACGAAGGCGTAGATGGTCTACGCATTGGCCTCGTTAGCGAGCTGATGGGCCAGGAAATTGACAGCGAAATTGTGGAACGAACCCAAGCTGCGGCCCAGGCGTTACGTGAAGCCGGGGCACAAGTGGAAGAGGTCTCAATTCCTTCGTGGTCACTTGGCGTGTCGGTCTACCAATTCCTGATGAGCGGCGAGGCTTCCAGCAATTTGGCACGTCTCGACGGTGTTCGTTACGGCTTACAAGTAAGTGGTGCCACCAGTGCTGAAATGATGGCCGCTTCGCGTTCGGCTGGTTTCGGTAACGAAGTGAAACGGCGTTTGCTGTTGGGTACCTATGTGCTCTCGGCCGGACATTACGAGGACTACTACGAAAAAGCACAACGAGCTCGAACCCTCATAATCAACGAAACTGTCGATGCGTTTGGCCATTTCGACCTGTTGCTTTCACCAACCACCACCAGTGTGGCTTTCAGGCTCGGTGAAGACCGTGACCCGAAAGAACGTTACATCTCGGATATGTGCAGCGTGCCTGCCAACCTAACGGGTGCTCCAGCCGTGACCGTACCCTTTGGCCGTAACCGTGAAGGCCTGCCCATAGGGGTGCAGTTAATAGGTAACTCCTATCAAGAACACACGATGTTGGTAGCGGCTCGAACTTTGGAGGCGACAAATGAGTGACATCCTTCCCGGCGATTGGGAAATGGTTATTGGCCTAGAAGCCCACGTAGAGCTGGCCACCAAAACCAAACTATTTTGCGGCTGTCCCAACTCGTTTGGTGATGAGCCGAACACCAACGTTTGCCCTGGTTGCTTGGGACTACCAGGCGGACTTCCAGTGGTTAACGAAGCGGCGGTTCAACATGCCATGCGCTTAGGCCGGGCCCTGCACTGCCAAGTAAACCCGTCGGTGTTTGCCCGCAAAAACTATTTCTATCCTGATATGTCGAGCAACTATCAAACCTCACAGTTCGACAAGCCCACCAACACCGAAGGCTGGCTCGAGCTAGCCGATGGCCGCCATGTTGGAATTGAACGGGCTCACATTGAGGAAGACACGGGAAAAACCACTCATGTTGGTGGCGGTGGCCGCATCCACGAGGCCGAATATTCCCTGGTCGATTACAACCGGTGTGGTGTGCCACTGGTTGAAATTGTGGGTAAGCCCGATCTTCGCAGCGCTGAAGAAGCCCGCCAATACGTGGTCGAACTGCGTTCGATTATCTTGGCGGTTGGAGCTAGCGACGCCAAGATGGAAGAAGGCTCGATGCGGGTCGATGCTAACGTTTCGGTTCGCAAACCCGGTGAAGGTTTTGGTGTTCGCTGTGAAATCAAGAACCTGAACTCGCTACGGAGCTTGGTTCGGGCCATCAACTATGAAGCCCGTCGCCAAGTTGATGTTTTGGAATCCGGTGGCAGCCTGTTCCAAGAGACCCGACACTGGGATGAAGAAGAAGGCCGTACCAACAGCATGCGTTCGAAAGAAAGCGCCGCTGATTACCGGTATTTTCCAGATCCTGACCTCTTGCCTTTGGCCCCCGATGACGACGAGATTGCCGCGATTGACGAGGCAATGCCCGCTCTTCCGGCGGAACGTCGCGAGGCGGTGCGAAATGCTGGTGCTTCGAGCGAAGTAGCGGCCCTAATGACCGAAAAGGGCGTTGATACCCTAGCGGTAGCGGCTATTGATCAAGGGGCACAACCTGAGCGGGTATTTACCCATCTTGAGCACAATGTTCCCGCTGAAGCGGCCGAGAAGCTTAGCGTTGCCGACTTTGTCGAGTTGATCAATCTTGAAACCTCGGGCCAGCTAACCGCCACTCAAGCCAAAGCGGTTTTGGCCGAGATGATCGCCAGTGGCAACAACCCGGCCGCAATTGCCAAAGCTCGTGGTTTTGAAGCCATGGAAAGCGACGAGCTAGAAGCGTTGGTGGATGAAGCCATTGCCTCAGATGAAGCCGCCTGGGAGAAATTCAAGGGTGGTGACGCCAAAGTAGCTGGTGTTTTTGTGGGCTATTTGATGAAGGCCACCAAGGGTCAAGCTGATGGGAAAGCCGTTAACGCCTTATTGCGCCAAAAGGCAGGCCTTTAACGAAGCTTGGTTAACTACTTGGCTCTTAAGCCACCTCGCGTCGGTTTAAGAGCCAGGTAGTAAGGCCGATACCCGCTGCACACAACATAATCAAAACCGCTACGGCCACCGTGCCGTCGATGTCGGCGTGAACCAAATTAACGTTTGCGAAATCGCTAAACGCCGAGTTTATATAAGTTTGGACGGATAGCCGCGAGGCGCCGGTGGCGCTTCTAGCCACGGTGCCTTCCCAAATTAAAACGTAAACCAGCCCCCATAAAAGAGCGCGTTTGAATCGCAGTCCTATGGCTACAAAGAGCGAGCAATAGGCCATAATTCCTAGGGTCGCGGCAAAGGTGGTCGCCAACGCCACCCTTCCGCCACCACCGGCCAAAAAGGCTGAGATTACTAGAGGTATCACTACTAGCGGCACCGCTACTACCCAGGCGGCAGCGGTAGCACCACCCGCCACCAGAGAGCGATTGGTGGGTCGCATCCACAGATATACCAAAGAGTTGTCTTCTACCAGGTTGCCAAGCGCGGCAGTAGCAAAAACCAATGAAATTATTGGAACCATTAGCGTCATCCCATAGCCAGAAATAAATAAACTGGCGCTGCGGATGGGGTCGGTTGGATTCGACGCCCCAATGGCTAAGGCAATCAACGCTCCAGCGATTCCCATACCGGTTAATGCGATTAAACGGCCTTTGGTGGCGATAACCCCGCGGATAAAGGCGAAAATTGCGAAGAAAACCTTCATTAGCGCTCCACCAGATATCGAAAGACGCTTTCGAGGTTGTCATCAAGGCTGGCCAGTTCTTCCACCCTGGCTTCAACCTGAAGCGCCGCTCGAGCGATATTGGTTCTAAAATTTATAATGTCGTTAGTGTCGACCAAGAGCTCTTCCGGTCCTTCAATCCGCACCGACATCGCCTGGCCGGCACCTAACAAAACACCACCCAGCTCACGGGGTTTATTAGTTACAATTCGCAGGCGGTGAGGCCGGTCATCCATAAGATCGCGAATAGCGTGGAAATCGCCGATAGCTGCTAAGCGTCCTTCGGCGATAACGAGAATTCGTGAACCAAAACGTTCCACCTCGTCGAGTACATGGCTCGACACCACCACGCAATAACCCGCTTGGCCCAGAGAGTTAAAAAGATGCACCATTGCTAAACGCTGTCGGGGGTCTAGACCAGTTAAGGGCTCATCTAAGATGATGATGGGTGGATGATGCACGAGTGCCTGAGCGATCTTCACCCGTTGGCGCATCCCTTTAGAAAATGTAGACACTGGTCGGGTGTCGTCACTAGACAACTCAACGCGGGCCAGCGCTTCACGAGCAGCGGCTTCGGGGTTGGGCAGATGGTGCAAAATGGCGGCTAGACGAACAAACTCGAAGGCGCTTTGGTGTTCGAAAAGGCCATCTTGTTGCGGAACCAAGCCGATATCACGCATTACTTCGGTACTGTGGCGCGGGTCGCGGCCTAACAATTGAACTTCGCCGCTAGAAGGCGGGGTGAGGCCACACATCATCCGCAAAATGGTGGACTTGCCGGCACCGTTTGGACCCAACAAGGCGGTGACTCCGGCATCAATGGTGAAAGTGACTTCGGAAACGGCCACCAGATCACCGAAAAACTTCGAGACTTCGCTAAAGCTGATCAGGCTCATCGGGTCACGTCCAAACGTTGGTAGCGGCGTATAACCAAGGCGCTTAACACGCCACTCCAAGCCACGATGGCCACCAAATAGGCCCAGTTAGAAATGCTGGGCTCACCAAAATTCGATCCGAAATATAGGCGCTCCACAATGTCTAAGGGCAGATCAACCAGACTGAAGAGCCTCATCCACACTGGCCAATCGGCCCCGTTCACCAAGACCGAAGTTAAGACTTGCGAACCGAGCAAGGCCATAATTATGGAAGCCGCCGCTACCGCCATACGGTCAGTAAAACTCGCCACAGCGAAGGCCAACGAAGTGTAAATGGCAGTAATGGCAGCACCCGCCAAGAATATTCGCCCTAGCAGCGTTAGGTAATCGACTACGTTGCCTGGGCCTTGACCTTGCAAGCTGTAGGCCAACAAGAGCATCAGCAACGGCCCGATAGTGATAATGCTAAGCGCTAGCACGGCGGTTAAAGCTTTGGACGCCAAATAGGTAAGGCGGTTCAGTGGCGAAGCCAAATACAAGCCTAAAAGCCGTGTGCGGCGATCGTTGCATAGCAGCTCGGGTGCTAAGAAGGCGGTGTAAAGCACCAGCGCACTCACAATGAAACCGTAATAGTCGCCATAGGTAGGAACAGCCTCGGCAAAAGCGTCCGGCAAAAGCGAAGCAATGCCAATGAAGACCACCGCAGGTAAAAACGCGATCACAATAATGAGGGCCGGGATTACTTTGGCCCAGAACCCGCGGCGCATTCCCAAGGCTCGCTCGAAGCTAAAACGAATGAGGGTGCGCATAGCGGCCCACACTTGGCCGCGAGGGCCTTCGTAGCGGCGATAGCCACGATCTAGAATTTGGGCGTCGCTCATGATGCACTCCCTAAGAAGATGTCTTCTAGGCTTCGGCGCTCGGGTTGCAACGAACGTAGTGGGGCCCCAACCTCGGCAATGGCGTCACGTAAAGCATCTAGGCCCTGATCCAGATTCTGGTTAATGGCGATGCTCAGGCGATTGCCAGCAATGTTGGTAGACCAACCAGCTTGGCTTAAAAGCTGGCCGACCAATTCCACGTCTCGATCAAGCACCGCCACCACCCCGTAGGTATCGCCGCGTAGCTCACCTAGACCGCCGGATGCCGCTACCGTGCCGTTGGCCAGGATCACCACTGAATCGCAGATTTGTTCCACTTCTTCAAGTAAGTGCGACGACAACACCACGTCAATGCCAAACTCGGTGCCGATCCGGCGAATTAGGCTCAGCATTTTCTCTCGCTGCAGCGGATCCAGGCCATCGGTGGGCTCATCCAACAAGATCAAGGCCGGATCATGCACTAAGGCTTGTGCCAGCTTGACACGCTGTCGTTGACCAGTAGACATGGTTCCCAAGGCTCGGAAGCGTTCTTCGCCCAGGCCCACCTGCCAAAGGGCATCGCTGGCTCTGGTGGTCGCGTCGCGGCGAGACAAACCGTGAATTTCGCCAATGTGGCGAACCAGATCGTGGGCACGCAGATCGGGTGGCAAGAGATGATGTTCGGGTGAGTAACCAATCCGTGCCCGGATTTTTGGGCCAGCGGTACGCGGGTCAAGACCAAAAACCCGAAGCTCGCCGCTGTTGGGTTCGTGGAGACCTAAAATCATGCCAAACAAGGTGGTTTTGCCAGCCCCATTCGAGCCCAACAAACCAGTCACCCCACCTGATACTTGAAACGAACAATTGGTGAGCACAGCATGGGTGCCCCACGATTTTGTTATGTTTTGGCCAGAAATAGTGGGGTTATTTGGGGCGCCGCTAGAAGAAGGTGGTCCTTCTGCAACATTTGTCATTACCGCCATATTAGAAGTTCTGCCGCAAAAGGGTAGGCTCGTGGCATGACTGACCCGATGAAACCACGGTCCCATGAGGTTACTGACGGGTACGAACGTGCCCCGGCCCGCGCCATGCTTCGAGCGGTGGGGATGGGCGACAACGACTGGGAGAAACCCCAAGTAGGAGTAGCCTCGTCGTGGAACGAGGTAACCCCGTGCAACGTGCCTTTGGATCGTTTGGCAAAACGTGCCAAAGAAGGGGTACGTGCCGCGGGCGGGTTTCCTCTCGAGTTCAACACCATTGCGGTCAGCGATGGCATCTCGATGGGCCATGAAGGGATGCGGGCTTCGCTAGTTTCGCGAGAAGTGATTGCTGACTCGGTTGAAACGGTGATGCACGCCGAACGCATGGACGGCATGGTTACCTTTGCTGGCTGCGACAAATCGCTGCCAGGCATGTTGATGGCATCAGCCCGGCTGAACCTGCCGTCGGTATTTGTGTATGGCGGCTCGATTCTGCCCGGACACCACAATGGCCGAGCCCTCGACATCACCAGTGTTTTCGAAGCGGTTGGTGCCTACGCTGCTGGCACCATGGACAAAGCCGAACTTGACGCCATTGAGCGTGAAGCCTGTCCGGGCGAAGGGTCATGTGCTGGCATGTTCACCGCCAACACTATGGCTTCGGTGGGCGAAGCCTTGGGCATGTCGTTGCCTGGAAGTGCCTCGGCAGCCGCCGTGGATCGCCGCCGCGACGACTACGCCTACGCCAGCGGTACCGCAGTCTTGAACCTGCTGAAGCTAGGTATTCGCCCTCGCGACATCATCACCAAGGCAGCTTTAGAAAACGCTATTGCCGTGGTTATGGCACTGGGTGGCTCTACCAACGCCGTGTTGCACCTATTGGCAATTGCCTATGAGGCCCAAGTAGATCTGCAACTTGAAGATTTCAACAAGGTTGCCGCCCGGGTACCGCACCTGGCCGACACCAAACCCCACGGCAAGTATCACATGTGGGATATCGACCGTATTGGTGGTGTGCCGGTGGTAATGCAGATGCTGCTGGAAGCGGGCGCGTTGCACGGCGACGAAATCACCGTGACCGGCAAGACCGTGGCCGAAAATTTGGCCATGATAAACCCACCTGCCCCCGATGGAGAGGTGGTTCACACCTGGGATAACCCCATTCATAGTGTGGGTGGTATCGCCGTGTTGTCTGGCTCATTAGCCCCCAAAGGTTCGGTACTAAAGGTGGCCGGCATCGATTTTGACTATTTTGAGGGCCGGGCACGGGTCTTCGATGGCGAAGACGCTGCTATGGAAGCTGTGCTGGGTGAACAAATTGAAGCGGGCGACATTGTGGTTATTCGCTATGAAGGCCCCAAGGGTGGTCCGGGCATGCGTGAAATGTTGGCCATCACTGGGGCCATGAAGGGAGTAGGCCGCGGTTCTGACGCCGCACTCCTAACTGACGGACGTTTCTCGGGGGGAACTCATGGCTTCTGCATTGGCCACGTGGCCCCTGAAGCCGTTGATGGTGGGCCGATTGCCTTTGTGGAAGAAGGCGACAAAATTATCGTCGACGTGAAGAATCATTCCATTGAATTGATGGTTGATGAAGCCACATTGGCCGAGCGACGCAAGAACTGGAAAGTGCCCGAGCCGCGTTATACCAAAGGCGTGCTGGCGAAGTTCGCCAAGTTGGTGCAAGGAGCCGAGGTTGGTGCGGTTACCGAGCCCTAAGCCTCAATGTTGAACAAAGGTCGCAGGGGGTTTGCTATCCCTATCGTGAAACTGCCACAATCACCATTGTGTCTGTTTCTTCTCACAACCTTGTAGTAGTGAACTAGCGCACGCCAGAAATAATTGGTGTGCGCTTACCGACCTCCCCCTAGGGAGGTCGTCTTAGTTTTCGCCCTAATAGCCCCATGATCTCGAGGAAATCAATGAAGATGAACGGTGGACAAGCCCTAATCAAGAGTCTGGAGATGGAAGGCGTAGAGGTAATTTTCGGTCTTCCGGGCGGGGCGATTCTGCCGGTATACGACCCGATTATCGACTCGCCGATCCGTCACATTCTGGCCCGTCATGAACAAGGTGCTGGGCACATGGCCGAAGGTTATGCCCATGTGACCGGTCGGCCCGGTGTCGCCATGGTCACTAGCGGCCCTGGGGCAACCAACATCATCACCCCACTGGCCGATGCATTTATGGACTCGATCCCAATGGTGGTCATTACCGGTCAAGTACCTGCAGCCGCAATTGGCACCGATGCCTTCCAAGAAGTCGACACCGTTGGTATTACTCGTTCGGTCACCAAACACAACGAACTAGTCACCAACGCCGCCGATATCCCTAGGGTCATTCGAGAAGCCTTCCACATCGCCACCACCGGACGGCCAGGCCCAGTCTTGGTGGACATCTCGAAAGACATTGTCGACCCGACCAACCCTAACTCGGCGCTCGATTGGTACTGGCCAGAAGCGGTAGACCTGCCTGGTTATCACCCCATCTCGAAAGCTGAACCCGAGTCCATCCGTGCGGCGGCCGAGTTGATCAACCAGTCAACCCGACCGGTTCTGTATGTGGGTGGGGGAGTGCTGAAGGCACGTGCCGCCGATGAGTTGCGGGCCCTGGCCGAATACCAAGACATCCATGTGGTCACCACTTTGATGGCACGAGGTGCCTTCCCCGATGAACACGAACTAGCCCTTGGCATGCCGGGTATGCACGGTACTTACACTGCTATCACCGCCATGCAAGAGGCCGACTTGTTGATCGCCGTTGGTGCTCGATTCGATGACCGGGTAACGGGCAAGCTGGCTGGTTTCGCACCGCACGCCAAGATAATTCATATTGATATTGACCCGGCCGAAATTGCTAAGGTTCGACGCCCTGACGTGGCGATCATTGGCGATAGCCGGTTGGCTTTGGAAGACCTTTTGGCGGTGCTGCGCCAGATGGGTGAAAGTGCTATTCCCGATCGTTCCGCATGGAAAACCAGAATTTCGGCGTGGCGAGAAAAATTTCCGCTCACCTATGAACCTTCCGAGGTTGGTGCGGCTCTAAAACCACAATTTGTGCTGGAACAGCTACGCGATGCACCCTCAACGCCCGAAGATACGATCGTGGTGGCCGGTGTGGGCCAACACCAGATGTGGACCAGCCAATGGTGGCAGTTCAATCACCCGTACACCTGGGTCAACTCGGGCGGTTTGGGCACCATGGGCTTCGCGGTACCAGCGGCCATTGGTGCCAAAGTTGGTAAGCCCGATCGCACGGTGTGGGCGGTTGATGGCGACGGTTGTTTCCAAATGACGGCCCAAGAGTTGGCCACGGCCGCCGCTGAGCAAATTCCTGTCAAGATAGCAATATTGAACAACGCTTATCTGGGCATGGTTCGACAGTGGCAAGAAATGTTCTACGAAGAACGCTATTCCGAGGTTTATCTCTCGCCTGACCTGCCTGATTATAAGATGTGGGCTGAATCTATGGGCTGTGTAGGTATGCGGGTCGAAGCACCCGACGATGTGCCGGCGGCCATTGAGGCGGCCAATGCCATTAACGATCGCCCCGTGGTGATCGACTTTCGCACCGACTCGGCGGAAAAAGTGTTCCCCATGGTTCCCGCCGGGGCGACCAACTCTGAAGTTGTTGTTGATCCAAGCCAGCGAGGACTGCTCTCATGACCGAAGATGCTTCATACCGCACGCTGACCGTTCTGGTGGAAAACAAAGCCGGTGTCTTGGCCCGAGTAGCATCGTTGTTTGCTCGCCGCGGTTACAACATCCAGTCATTGGCGGTGGCACCTACCGACGACGATCGCTTCAGCCGTATCACGATTGTGGTCGATGTGGAAGCAGCACCGCTCGACCAAGTCATTAAGCAGCTTTTTAAGCTGATCAATGTGGTTAAGATCAGTGAATTGCATCCCCGTGATTCGGTAGAACGCGAACTGCTCTTAGCTACCGTTCGTACCACCGAAGGCGATAGGGCACGGGTACTCGAGCTAGTTCAAATCTTTGAGGGCAAGATACTCAACGTCGGCCGGAACGAAATGACCGTTTCGCTTGATGGCAATCCGGTCAAGGTTGATGACTTCGAGTCGTTGCTGCGACCATATGGAATTGTAGAGTTGCAGCGCACCGGGCGGGTCGCCCTCTCAAAACTCAACCGCCGTAACTAAATTGTATTATTTACTTGATAGGAGAAACCCCTAGTGGCGAACGTCTACTACGAAAAAGATGCCGATCGATCGCTGATCGCCAACCGCAAGGTGGCGGTAATCGGCTACGGCTCCCAAGGCCACGCTCATGCGCTCAACTTGAAAGACTCGGGCATCGACGTTCGCGTTGGTCTGCGTGATGGATCATCGTCCAAGGCCAAAGCTGAAGCGGCCGGGCTGCGGGTGCTTTCGGTTGCCGACGCCTCGGCCGAAGCTGATTTGGTCATGATTCTGCTACCTGACACTGAGCAAAAGGCTGTTTATGAAGAGTCGATCGCTCCGAATCTAAACGATGGCGATGCCGTGTTTTTTGCTCACGGTTTCAACATCCGGTTTGACCAAATCGTGCCCGAAGCTGGTCTCGACGTGGCCATGGTTGCTCCTAAGGGCCCTGGTCACTTGGTGCGCCGTACCTACGAAGAAGGCGGTGGCGTGCCAGCGTTAATCGCCGTGGCGCAAGACGCTAGCGGTACTGCCCATGGCTTGGCTTTGGCATACGCTGACGCTATTGGCGGCAGCCGGGCCGGTGTTCTCGACACCACTTTTGCTGAAGAAACCGAAACCGATCTCTTTGGTGAACAAGTTGTGCTTTGTGGTGGCGTAACCTCACTGGTGCAAGCGGGTTTTGAAACCTTGGTTGAGGCGGGTTATCAGCCCGAATCGGCATATTTTGAGTGCCTGCACGAGCTGAAGCTGATTGTTGACTTGATGTACGAACAAGGCATCAGCGGCATGCGCTATTCCATCTCCGACACTGCCGAATATGGTGACCTTACTCGGGGCCCACGAATCATTAATGATTCGGTTAAAGAAGAGATGCGTACCATCTTGGGTGAAATTCAATCAGGTAAATTCGCCGAAGAATGGATCGCCGAGAGCCGTTCTGGCCGAGCCAATTTCCACGCCTTAGAAGCTGCTGGGAAAGAGCATCCCATCGAGAAAATCGGTGAAGAGCTGCGCTCGATGATGCCTTGGATCGCAGCCGGTAAGACCCGTGTACAAGATGCATCTGGGGGTTAACCCCTAAGCTAAGGGCCTGGCTGAGAAATTCGGTCAGGCCCTTTCTTATTTTTATGGCTAGCTAAATGTGACCAAACTAGTCGGGATTAGCTAGGGTGAAATTCCGAGAACTTTAGGAGAGGTAATGACCGAGCACCAAGCAGCTTTTGAGACCCGCCAGATTCACGCTGGACAACAAGCCGACCCCACCACAGGATCGGTGACCACACCGATCTATCAAACTACGGCCTTCCAGTTTGAAGACTCAGAACATGCAGCCGCTCTTTTTGCGCTGCAACGACCGGGCAACATTTACACCCGGATCATGAATCCAACTCAGGCGGTCTTTGAAGCTCGCATGGCCAGCTTGGAAGGTGGTATTGAAGAAACAGCGGCCGGTGTACCCGGTGCCTTGGCGGTTTCTAGTGGGCAAGCAGCCGAAACCTTGGCGGTCTTGAACCTGGCCCAGGCAGGTGACCATATTGTCTCGTCACCTTCGCTATACGGGGGAACATATAACCTTTTCCACTACACACTTCCCAAACTTGGTATCGAAGTGTCTTTTGTGGAAGACCCGGATGATGCAGATTCTTGGGCTGCTGCTACCCGTGATAACACCAAAGCCTATTATGGCGAATCGATTGGTAATCCCAAGAACGATATTTTAGATATTGAAACGGTGGCTAACACTGCCCACTCGTTCGGAATTCCACTAGTAATTGATAATACAGTGGCGACTCCGTATCTCATCCGGCCCATTGAGTGGGGTGCCGACATTGTCATCCACTCGGCTACCAAGTTTATTGGTGGGCACGGTAACTCGATCGGTGGCGTGATTGTTGATGGGGGTAAGTTCGACTACGCCGCAAGCGGTCGTTTCCCTAACTTCACTGAACCTGACCCCAGCTACCACGGCCTGGAGTATTTCCCCATGCTCGGCCACGGTGCGTATATCGCCAAAGCTCGGGTTCAGCTGCTGCGTGACCTTGGTTCGGCCATCGCACCGCAGAACGTGTTCTATTTCCTCCAGGGCCTACAAACGCTTTCGTTGCGCATGGAACGCCATGTCTCGAACGCCAAAGCCGTTGCCGAATACCTGGCGAACCATCCCCAGGTCGAGTCGGTTAACTATGCTGGATTACCTTCTAGTCCCTATTTCGAGCGTGCCCAGAAATATTCGCCTCTAGGCGCTGGCTCATTGCCGTCGTTCGTGATCAAAGGCGGGCGCGAGGCCGGGCGCAAGTTCGTTGAAGCGCTGAAGCTTCACTACCACGTGGCCAACCTGGGTGACACCCGTTCTTTGGTTATCCACCCAGCGACTACCACCCACTCACAGCTAAACGATGAAGAACAACTAGCCGCTGGCGTACACCCTGGCCTCATCCGTCTCTCGGTTGGTATCGAGCACATCGACGATATTATCGCCGACTTAGAGCTGGGTTTTAACGCTTAAAGCTTTTCAGCTACATAGTCGATACTGGCGCACAACGCTTCAATATTGGCAGGCTCAATGGCAGGAAACAGTGCAATACGTAACTGGTTGCGGCCAAGTTTACGATAAGACTCGGTATCAACAATGCCATTTTGTCGTAGTACCTTCGATACGGTGGTGGCTTCGATCGAATCGTCTAGATCGATAGTCGCCACCGTATGGGAACGCATTTCTACGTTTTGCACAAACGGTTCGGCAAAGGAAGAGTTGTCGGCCCAGTCGTAAATAATGCGGGCTGATTCATCGCAACGTGAAGCCGCCCACTCCAAACCACCATTCGAGTTGATCCAGCTAACTTGGGCTTCCGCCAAGAAGATGGTGGCTAGGGCCGGAGTGTTGTAGGTCTGTTCCTTACGGGAATTATCGAGGGCCGCTGCTAAGTCGAGAAACGATGGAATCCAACGTTCTTTGGCAAGTTCCTCAATCCGTGCAATAGCGGCTGGCGAACAAGCGGCGAGCCACAACCCGCCGTCCGATGCCAAAGCTTTTTGTGGTGCGAAGTAGTAAACGTCGACCTGGCTCGGGTCAAAACGCAGCCCTCCAGCACCCGAGGTGGCATCTACCGCTACTAAAGCATCGGTGCCAGCGGGGCGCACTAGGGGCATCATGACACCGGTTGAAGTTTCGTTCTGGGTGAAAGCGTACAGATCGATGCCTTCTTCGGTGACAGCTTCAGGGTGGCTGCCAACTTCAGCTGAAATGATGGACGGATCTTCTAAAAAGGGTGCCGCTTTCGCCCCGGCCGCGAACTTCGACGAGAACTCGCCGAAACTGAGATGCTGACTACGATTTCGAATCAAACCAAACAGAGCAGCGTCCCAAAATGCCGTCGTTCCGCCGTTGCCTAAGATGACTTCATAGCCCTCAGGCAGGGCAAAAAGCTCGGCTAGGCCACGTCGAAGCAAACCAACCATGTCGCGTACTGTGGATTGTCGGTGTGACGTGCCAAGATAGTGGGGTGCCGCCTCTGCCAGTGCGGATACCGCCTCAGTTCGTACAAGTGATGGACCGACTCCAAAACGGCCGTCGCTTGGAAGCAGAGAATCGGGAATTGTAATGGTGGGGTCGTTTGCGCTCACGCGTGTAACTATTGCGGGCGATCACTACTAGGAGCTAATCGAGAATGTCACCCCAGCGTATTTCGGCCCGTGTGGCCGCCATAGCCCCCTCTGCAACACTGGCTGTAGACGCTAAAGCCAAGGCCTTGAAAGCTGCTGGTGAAGCCGTTATCGGCTTTGGTGCCGGTGAGCCCGATTTTTCTACGCCTGACTACATTGTCGAAGCAGCCGCCAAAGCGTGTGCCAATCCCGCTATGCACCGTTATACACCAGCCGCTGGCTTGCCCGAGCTTCGAGAAGCGATAGCCGAAAAAACTCATCGCGATTCGGGTTATGAGGTCAGCCCTTCACAAGTGGTGGTCACCAATGGTGGCAAACACGCCGTCTTTAACGCCTTCATGACCTTGCTTGACCCCGGCGACGAAGTGCTGTTGCCAGCACCTTTTTGGACCACCTATCCCGAGCCCATTGCGCTGTGTGGGGGCGTGTCGGTTGTAATTCCAACCAACGCTGCCAGCGGGTTTAGGGTCACCATTGAGCAACTGGAAGCGGCCCGCACCCCGCGTACCAAGGCGCTAGTTTTCGTGTCGCCGTCGAACCCCACCGGAGCGGTTTATCCGCCCGAAGAGATAGCCGCCATTGGACGCTGGGCGGCCGAAGCTGGCATTTGGGTAATCACCGATGAGATCTATGAACACCTGACCTTCGGTGAGCACAAGTTTGCGTCGATTGTGAAGCTCGTTCCCGAACTAGCTGATCGTGCCATTGTGCTAAACGGTGTGGCCAAGACCTACGCCATGACCGGTTGGCGAGTGGGCTGGATGATCGCCCCTTCTGACGTTGCAAACGCCGCCATTAACCTGCAATCTCACCAGACTTCCAACGTGGCCAACGTGAGCCAAATGGCGGCCTTAGCAGCTGTTTCTGGTCCCCTCGATGCGGTGGCGCAAATGCGGGAAGCCTTCGAGCGCCGAGGCAAGCTAATGACCCAAATGTTGCGCGGCCTTTCCGGCGTGGATGTGCTAGAGCCCCAAGGAGCGTTCTACGCTTTCCCTTCATTCGAGGCGCTACTTGGCCGAACCTTTAGCGGTCAGCAAGTTAACACCACGCTAGAGCTTGCTGATGTGCTGTTGGAGAAAGCCAAGGTTGCCATTGTTCCAGGAGAAGCATTTGCGGCTCCTGGGTACGCTCGATTGTCGTTTGCACTTGGCGACGATGATCTGGGTGAGGGAGTGTCTCGCATCGTAGATTTCTTGTCATGAATGTTGTCTCTTAAGAGGTAAATGGCCTTATGCAGTTTCCTAGCCCAGCTTCTAGCGAAGCACCGTACGGTTCCTGGCCCACCCCCATCACTTCAGATTTAGTCGTGGCCGCCGCTGCTGGCCTCTCTGATGTGCAAGTGGACCGAACCGACGGCTCGATTTGGTGGAGCGAAAGCCGACCCGAAGAAGGTGGTCGAGTAGCGCTCGTTCGCTGGAATGCTGGCAGTGGTGAAATTGCCGAACCGATACCGTCAAAGCCGTCTGTCCGTACTCGGGTGCACGAGTACGGCGGGGGTGCATGGTGGACCAAAGACGACACGGTCTGGTTCACTAACTGGGAGGATCAAGCCCTATACCGCTACACACTCGGCGATGAAGAGGCGGTACAAATTAGCCGCACTCCGGCCGGGCATCACGGTCGTCGCTATGCCGATGGCACCCTCACTCCCGATGGACGCTGGGTAATCTGTGTTCGAGAAACCCATGTGGAACCTGATGGGAAAGTGCTGGCCACACCACGTAACGAGATTGTGGCCATTCCGGCTTGGGCCCACGGGCCGACCGTTGCCACGGTGCTCGTCAGCGGCGCCGATTTTGTTTCTAGCCCCCGTGTTGACCCCACCGGCAGCCGTTTGGTCTGGTTGAGTTGGAACCATCCCCAAATGCCATGGGACGGCACCGAGCTATGGAGCGCCGAGCTGCAAATGAATGGCGCTGCTTATGAGCTGGTGGGCACCCATGAAGATGTGCTGCCACTCACGGTAGAAGAACTACGCGCCCAAGAAGACAACGGTCAGGTAGAGACCGCGGCCATTACCCTGGTCGGTTCCCGAAAGCTTGTTGGCGGTGCCGACGAAGCGTTGATACAGCCCGAGTGGTCACGCACTGGCGACCTCTACGTGGTTTCTGACCGTTCGAACTGGTGGAACCTTTACAAGGTTGGTCTGCTCAATGGCGATCTGTATCCAATGGCCACCACGCCCGGTGAGATTGCCACGCCACCCTGGGTGTTTGGTCAGTCACGCTATGTGTTTAGCTCGAAGCGAAACCTGGTTTTCGCGGCTCTTGCCAACGATGGTTTTGATCGGTTGGTAGCTATCAGCGATGGAACTATCACCGAAATTGATACGCCCTACACGTCGTGGTCATCGCTGCGTCTCGACCACAGCGGCAACCTGATCGCGATCGCAGCTTCCCCGACCACCGAGCCAGCCGTAGTGCGGATCAGCTTCGAGGGGCTCGATGCCAACATCGAGGTTATTCGTGAACCGCGTGACCTTGGATTGCCCAAAGAATGGATCAGCAAGCCCGAGCCGATCTCGTTCCCCTCGGATGGTCGGGTGGCCCACGGGCTTTACTACCCACCCACCAATCCCACCCAAAGCGCGCCCGCTGGAGAGCGGCCTCCGTTGATGGTCATGATCCACGGTGGACCAACCTCCGCGGCACGGCCCCAGCTTTCACTAGCCACCCAATACTGGACATCTCGTGGTTTTGGTGTGGTCGATGTGAACTACGGCGGCTCCACTGGCTACGGCCGCCAATTTCGACAGCTTCTCAACCTTAACTGGGGCGTCGTTGATGTTGAAGACTGCGTAGCCGCCGCTCTATATCTGGTGGCCAACGATCGGGTCGACCCAGCTCGGCTGGTGATCCGGGGCGGTTCGGCCGGTGGCTTCACCACCTTGGCGGCCTTGGCTTTCACCGACACCTTTGCGGCCGGTGCTAGCCATTACGGTGTGGCCGACTTGGCGGCTCTGGCCACCGATACGCACAAATTCGAATCGCGCTATCTCGATGGGTTAGTCGGGCCATATCCCGAGGCCAGCGAAGTTTATGCCCGGCGCTCGCCAATTAATCATCTAGAAGGCTTTGATCGTCCGCTGATTGTGTTCCAGGGTCTTGAAGACGAAATCGTGCCGCCTAACCAAGCCGAGATGATCGTGAAGGCTTTGGCTGATCGTGGCGTGCCGGTGGCCTACGTTCCCTTTGAAGGCGAGCAGCACGGGTTCCGCCAAAGCGCCAACATCAAACGCGCCCTCGAAGCAGAACTGTGGTTTTACGGACAGATGTTGGGTTTCGTGCCCGATGGAGAACTTGAACCGGTCGCCATTCTGGGCGTCTAAAGCGAGTTTTTGGTCACATCTGTTTGTTGTGCGAGCCAAACTCGCTCCATGATTGCCATATGGCTCGTATCCTTGTAACCGAAACTATTGCCGAAGGTGGCCTCGACCTGCTCCGTCAGGCCGGGCACGACGTAGACGTTCAACTGAACAAATCCTCTGACGAGCTACTTTCGCTGGTTTCTGGTGCAAGCGCCCTAATTATCCGCTCCGCCACACAAGTCACCGCCGAGGTGCTGGCCGCCGGACGTGACCTAGTGGTTGTTGGTCGGGCCGGACTCGGGGTCGACAACGTCGATGTGGCGGCTGCCACGACCCAAGGCGTAATGGTGGCCAACGCCCCGGGCTCAAACAGTCTCTCGACGGCTGAACACACCGTGGCCATGCTCTTGGCCCAGGCGAGAAACATTCCTCAAGCCGCTGCGGCGCTGCGTGAAGGCCGCTGGGAAAAATCGAAATGGGAAGGCACCGAACTTCACGGTAAAACGCTTGGAATTTTGGGCCTTGGTCGCATTGGGACCTTGGTTGCCCAGCGTGCCCTAGCCTTTGGTATGCGCATTGTGGCGTGGGACCCATGGGTCTCGGCCGAGCGTGGTCGCCAGCTGGGCGTGGAAATGATGGAACTCGACGAGCTTTTTGGCGAAGCCGACTTCATCACAGTTCATCTGCTAAAGACCGCTGAGTCCACAGGACTGATCAACGCCGAGATGCTGGCCAAAGCCAAGCCAAATCTGCGGATCATCAACGTGGCTCGCGGTGGAATCATCGACGAGACAGCCTTGGCCGAGGCCATCGCGGCGGGCACCGTGGCTGGCGCGGCGCTCGACGTTTTTGACAAAGAACCCCTGTTAGAATCGCCACTGTTCGACCTGCCAAGCGTGGTCGCCACACCTCACCTAGGTGCCTCCACCGCCGAGGCCCAAGACAAAGCGGGCATCATCGTGGCCGAACAGGTGCTTTTGGCCTTGGCTGGCGACTTTGTACCCTTTGCGGTGAACGTGGCGGCCAGTGAAGCCGCCGAGGAAATTCAGCCCTTCATTCCGTTGGCGGAACGCTTAGGCGAGCTGTTCTTCGGATTGTGTGACGGCATGCCCGAAACGGTTGAAGTTGAACTTCAGGGGCGTTTAGCTGGTTTCGACACCCGCATTTTGGTGCTGTCCATTCTGAAGGGCCTGCTTGCAAATGTCACCGAAGAGCCGGTGACCTACGTGAATGCGCCGCAGATTGCTGAATCACGTGGTCTGAAGCTTCGTGAAGTGAAGATCGAAGCGGCCCAAGAGTTCGTAAGCCTGATCACCCTAAGCGCCAATCATCACTCTTTGGCGGGAACCATGGCCGGGACTCGTGGTGAGGCCCGCATTGTGATGGTCGATGGTTTCGCGGCTGATGTACCGCCAGCCGAGCACATGATCTTTGTTCGTAATGACGACCGACCGGGCATGATTGGTGCCGTCGGCACCACCCTTGGCAACGCTGGCATCAACATTGCCGATATGGGTGTGGGCCAATCTCCAGCTGGTGAGGCAGCGCTAATGGTGATTGCCACCGGTGAACCGGTACCGGCGCAAGTAGCAGAACAACTTGCCGCGGTACCAGGAATCACCTCGGTGCATGTGGCTAACCGGCGTTAGGCGCTGACAGCCCAAGTTGGGCGTTTGGCTTCGTACTCGGCAATGGCATCCACATAGCGAAGTGTGATGCCAATGTCGTCGAGGCCTTCCAAGAAACGTTCTTGGGTGCCATCATCTAGTGGGAACGGTTCCTCGATACCCAAGCTAGGCACGGCCAAAATGCGCCGTTCCACATCGATGGTTAGCTCTAACGCCGGATTTTCTTCAATTGCGGCGATGAGCTTTTCACCGAGTTCCTCGCTGACTTGGACCGGAACTAAACCGTTCTTGGTGGAGTTGTTGCGGAAAATGTCGCCAAAGCGGGGTGAGATGACGGCCGCGAAGCCGTAGTCCATAATCGCCCACACGGCATGTTCCCGAGACGAACCGGTGCCAAAGTTGGGGCCAGCCACCAAAATTTTGGCACCAGCGTATTGGGGCTGGTTCAAAACAAAGTCGCGGTCGTCACGCCATTCCGAGAAAAGGCCAACGCCGAAACCGGTGCGTTCAACCCGCTTTAGCCAATCGGCCGGGATGATTTGGTCGGTGTCCACATCGGAGCGGTCTAGGGGAACAGCGGTGCCTGTTACTATTCGTACTGCTTGCATGGGTGCTCTTTCCTACAGATCAGCGGGTGAGGCGAAATGGCCAGCGATGGCGGTGGCGGCGGCTACGGCGGGGGAGACCAGATGGGTTCGCCCACCACGGCCCTGACGGCCTTCAAAGTTGCGATTACTGGTTGAGGCCGAGCGTTCACCTGGGGCGAGTTTGTCGGGGTTCATGGCCAGACACATAGAACAACCTGGTTCGCGCCAATCAAAGCCTGCTTCCACGAGGATTTTGTCTAGGCCTTCAGCTTCAGCTTGTTGTTTAACGGCGAACGAACCTGGAACCACCAAGGTGCGAACGCCTTCGGCGACCCGGCGGCCCTTAGCTATTTGCGCTACCGCTCGAATGTCTTCGATGCGTCCGTTGGTGCATGACCCGATGAACACGGTGTCGACCGGAATTTCACGAATCGGTGTGCCTGCGGTGAGGCCCATGTAATCCAAAGCCCGTTGCGCGGCACCCTGGCTAGCGTGGTCGCCAAAGGAGGCTGGGTCGGGTACTGCGGCGTCAAGCGGTGCTACTTGACCAGGGTTGGTGCCCCAAGAAACATGGGGGAAAATTTGGCTGGCATCAAGCACGACTTCTTTGTCGTAGGTGGCATCTGGGTCGCTCACGAGTGCTTTCCAGCTCTCTACTGCAGCGTCCCAATCAGCGCCAACCGGCGCATATTGACGGCCCTTAATGTATTCGAAGGTCACTTCATCGGGTGCAATGAGGCCAGCTTTGGCCCCGGCTTCTATTGACATGTTGCACACCGTCATACGGCCTTCCATCGAAAGGGCCCGAATGGCTTCGCCACGGTATTCGATGATGTGGCCGACCCCGCCGCCGGTGCCGAGTTTGCCAATGATGGCGAGAATCAGGTCTTTGGCGGTTGAACCTTCAGGCAGCCGCCCGTTGACGGTGACGGCCATGGTGCCGGGCCGTTTTTGGGGCAAGGTTTGGGTGGCCAGCACGTGTTCCACCTCGGAGGTACCAATACCGAAAGCTAACGCCCCGAAAGCTCCGTGGGTAGAGGTGTGGCTATCACCACAGACAATGGTCATGCCGGGCTGGGTTAGGCCCTGTTCGGGGCCAATGATGTGCACAATGCCCTGGCCAGGCGAACCCATCGGGTGCAACTTAATGCCGAACTCTTCGGTGTTGGCGCGCAGCGTTTCCACCTGCTTGCGCGAAATTGGGTCGGCAATTGGGGCGTGAATGTTCTCGGTAGGAACGTTGTGGTCTTCGGTGGCCACGGTGAGATCGGGGCGTCGTACGGTGCGATCGTTCATGCGCAGACCATCGAAGGCCTGGGGTGAGGTGACCTCGTGCACTAGGTGAAGGTCGATGTAGAGCAGGTCTTCGTTGTCGCCGTGATGAACCACATGGCGATCCCAGACTTTCTCGGCGAGTGTCCTCGGCCGTGTCGTCATTGCGTGTCTCGCTTTCCCGATTAACTAATCTCAATATATGGGATTATAATCCCGATGTATGGAACAAATTGTAACCGGTGTGGGGGTGATCGACAAGGCCGTCAGGCTCATCAATGCCGTTGAAGAACAACCCGGCGATCTAAATGAGCTCTCGCAACGGACCCAAATGCCGCGAGCCACGGCCCACCGGTTGCTTATTTCGTTGCGCGACCACGGCTTTGTGCGCCGTGATGATCAAGGCCGTTTTGTGCCCGGTTTACGTTTTGTTGGTTTGGGCCGTGCCGCGGCCAATGCGTTGCCATTACCTCGAAGGGCCGAGCCTGAACTAGCGAAGCTGCGCGACCTGACCGGCGAAAGTGCCCAGCTGTACGTGAAAGAAGGCGATCGCCGAATTTGTGTGGTTTCACTGGAATCGCTTCACGGTCTGCGCACCATCGTCCCACCAGGCGCCTCGCTACCCCTCAATGCCGGTTCCGCGGGCCATGTGCTCACGCGGCCACCCAAGGGTTGGATTCAAAGTGTGGGCGAACGCGAAGCGGGCGTGGCGTCAGTGTCAGCGCCGGTGTGTAACACCGCTGGCGAAGTGATCGCGGCGGTTAGCATTTCAGGGCCGATTAATCGTTTGGGGACCAATCCCGGGGTCACCCATGGGCCCGTAGTAGAAGCAACTGCGAAAGCTATCGAAGCTTTAGCCGACCTCGTTTAGGGTCACTCGTAATGTGGCCCCAGTCGGCGTTTCGTAAGACACAACGTCGCCAGCTTTGGCCCCAAGCAGTGCTTCGCCCAGGGGCGAGCCCAGCGAAACTACCTCGAGGTCACCGTCGCGCTCTTCGATTGACCCCACTAAATATCGTTCGGGCGTGCTGTCGCCCTCGTAGGTGATCGACACCACCGAGCCCGGTACTACCTCGTTCGTGTTCTCGGCCACCACAATCTCAGCGTTCTCAATAAGTGCTGCCAGATGTGCAATTCGGCCTTCCATCTGGCCTTGTTCTTCCTTAGCCGCGTGGTAGTCGCCGTTTTCGGACAAGTCGCCCAATTCTCGCGCGGTCTCGATTTTTCGTGCGATGTCGATTCGACCCCGTGTGACCAGGTCGTCGTGTTCCGCCTTTAGTCGGTCGAAAGCTGCTTGTGAGAGATGATGCGTTGTAGCCACGCCCCCACATTAATGGCAACCGGCGCATTATGGCGGCCAAGTACCACTAATAGGCCGAAGAGGGATACCTTGGCGTTTGGTAAAAGTTCAAAAGGAAGAAGAGGTTATGAGTCACCGGGTTGGGGTTATTGGCGGCGATGGAATCGGCCCTGAGGTTATTGGCGAGGGCCTGAAGGTAATTCGCGCCGCTGGTGTCGACCTTGAAACGGTGGATTACAACCTGGGTGGTGCTCGCTACCTAGAAGATGGCGTCATTCTGCCCGACGAGGTGCTAGAAGAGTGGCGCGGCCTCGACGCCCTTTATTTGGGTGCGGTCGGACACCCCGACGTTGCACCGGGGGTCATAGAGCGTGGCCTGTTGCTAAAGATGCGCTTCGAGCTCGACCTTTTTATTAACCAGCGTCCATTTGTGAACGATGCCGGTATCGACATGGTGGTGGTGCGAGAAAACACCGAAGGTACCTACGCGGGCGAAGGTGGATTTCTTCGCAAGAACACCCCAGAAGAGATTGCGACTCAGGGTTCGGTCAACACCCGCATGGGTGTCGAGCGCTGCGTACGCTATGCCTTCGAGCTGGCGAATGGTCGTGCCGCCAAGCATTTAACCCTGGTGCACAAGACGAACGTGTTGGCCTTTGCCGGAGACCTATGGGAACGGACCTTTAACGAAGTAGCCACTGAATATCCCGAAATCACCACGGCTTATAACCACATCGACGCCGCCTGTATTTATTTTGTGGAAGACCCCAAACGTTACGACGTGATCGTGACCGACAACCTTTTTGGCGACATTCTGACCGATCTCGGCGGGGCGGTCGCCGGCGGAATTGGCCTGGCAGCCTCGGCCAACTTGAACCCGCTGACTGGTCCTTCCATGTTCGAGCCAGTCCATGGTTCGGCCCCCGACATTGCTGGTCAAAACAAGGCTAATCCTGTCGCGGCTATCCTCTCGGGTGCCATGATGCTCGACTACCTCGGCGAAACAGAAGCCGCCGAGCGAATCCGCCGGGCCTGCGCCGATGCGCCAACCGGTTCCACCACCGAAATCGGCGATGCCATCGCCGCTCGCCTTCAGGGAGAGATGAATGCTTGAGACTGTTGAGAAGATTTGGATGGACGGCGAGTTCGTGGATTGGGCGGACGCCAAAATCCATGTGCTCACCCACACTCTTCACTACGGTAGCGGTGTATTCGAAGGGGTCCGAGCCTATGAAACGGCTCGTGGTCCGGCAATTTTCCGTTTAAAGGAACACATTGACCGCCTCTTTGATTCCGCCAAGATTTACATGATGGATATTCCCTTTACCCGGGAAGAACTCACCGAGGCCACCATCGAAACGGTTCGGGTCAACAACGTCGAGTCGTGCTACATCCGCCCCTTGGTTTATCTGGGTTACGGCGTGATGGGGTTGAACCCTCTTCCCGCCCCGGTGCAGGTTTCCATTGCTGCTTGGCCGTGGGAAAGCTACCTCGGCGAAGACGGCTTGGCCCACGGCGTGCGCATGAAGATCAGCTCATGGAAGCGCCACGACCCAAACATTATGCCGCCCGCCGCCAAAGGCACTGGCATGTACATGAACTCTTCGCTGGCCAAAGTCGAAGCCATCAAGGCTGGTTACGACGAAGCCATCATGCTTTCGCCTCAAGGTTATGTTTCGGAATGTACCGGTGAAAACATCTTTGTGGTCCGACATGGCCGCATCATCACCCCGCCGGTGACCGCCGGAGCGTTGGAGGGCATCACCCAATCATCCGTGCGGCGCATTGCCGAAGACCTGGGCATTCCCTACGAAGTCGGCAATATTTTGCGCTCTGACCTCTATGTCGCCGACGAAGCTTTCCTCTCGGGCACGGCCGCTGAAGTCGTGCCGGTGCGTTCGGTGGATGACCGTGAAATTGGTGAGCCCGGGCCAATCACCCGAGCCATTCAAGAGATTTACTTTAGGGCTGTGAAAGGTGAAGACGATCGTTACGACGATTGGCTGACCTATGTCCGCCCCTAATGTTCCCACGGCCGTCGAAATCTTCGACACCACCTTGCGCGACGGGGTGCAGTTCGAAGGGATCTCGGTAACAGCAGACGATAAACTGCGTATTGCCGAACAGTTGGACCGGCTGGGTGTGCATTGGATCGAGGGCGGCTACCCGGGTGCAAACCCTCGTGACGAAGAGTTCTTCCGGCGTGCTGTTAAAGAACTCAAGCTCACCACCTCTACTCTGTTGGCCTTCGGCTCGACCCGGCGGGCTAAAGGCCGAGTGGATGAAGATCCGAGCCTGGCGAACCTGGTGGCTGCTGGCACCTCAACTGTTTGCATCGTGGGGAAATCGTGGGATTATCACGTCACCGAAGCCTTGCGCACCAGCTTGGACGAGGGCGTGGACATGGTCGCCGATTCGGTTCGTTACCTGAAAAGCCACGGACTTCGGGTGTTTTTTGATGCTGAACATTTCTTTGACGGCTACAAGAACAATCCCGAGTTCGCGCTCCAGGTATTAGAAGGTGCCGCCACTGCTGGGGCTGACGCTCTGGTGCTTTGTGACACCAACGGTGGGTCGCTGCCCCACGAAGTGGGTGCTATCACCGCTGCGGTAACTAGCCATTTCAGTGATCTGGTGATTGGGATGCACACCCAAAATGACACCGGTTGCGCCACCGCCAATGCCATCGCCGGTGTTCTTGCGGGTGCCCGGCAGGTTCAAGGCACTATTAATGGCTACGGTGAACGAACTGGTAACTGTGACCTCACCCAGCTGGTACCGAATTTGACCTTAAAGATGGGTATCGAAACACTGCCGGTCGAGCGTATAGAGCTACTCAGCACGGTGTCACATCATGTGGCTGAGCTGGTGAACCTCCCTCCACAACATCAACAGCCCTACGTGGGTTCATCAGCCTTCGCACACAAGGCGGGGCTCCACACCAGCGCTATTGCGCGGCGGCCTGACAGCTACGAACACATTGATCCCAAGCTGGTGGGGAACACCACCCGTTTCTTGATATCTGATCTTTCGGGGCGGGCTTCGATTGAGCTCAAAGCGGCTGAGCTTGGCGTGACTTTGAGTGGTGAGCAGGTAGGCGAAGTCGTGACGCAGATGAAAGAACTGGAGCATCGCGGCTACCACTTCGAGGTGGCTGACGGTTCACTAGAGCTGTTGATGCGCAAGGCTTCGGGCTGGGAACAAGACTTTTTCGAGCTTGAATCGTTCCGGGTGATCGTCGATCATCTCGGCGCGGGGCTGAACACTGAGGCCACCGTGAAGCTGAAGGTCGCTGGCCAGCGGATGGTCGCCACCGGCGAGGGCAACGGACCAGTCGACGCCTTGGATTCCGCTTTGCGGGCGGCTATTGGTCCCACCTATCCCGAGCTTGACGACATCCGTTTAGTAGATTTTAAGGTGCGAGTGCTCGAATCGGGCGCTGGTACTGGGGCTGTGACCAGAGTCCTTATCGACTCTGCCGATTCACGGCGTACGTGGTCCACCATGGGCGTGAGTGAAAACGTGATCGAAGCGTCGTGGCAGGCCCTGTTAGATTCGGTTATCTACGGTTTATTACACCGCTAGATTTGTCTAAGGTTGAAACGTGGCTATTCCTTCCTATGTGCCGGTAGATAAAAATGTTCCCAATCGCAAATATGTTGCGCCGAAGCGCTTGGGTGAGGTGTGGGAACCCGATCGAGCCGGTGAGCTTATCCAGCGTGGCCAACCCTTTGGGCCTCGTCTCGGGGTGCAAGGACCAGACATTGGTTACGCCCTGAAACTAGCCGAGCTGGCTCGTGACACCTGGGTGTTGGAAGACCACGAAAAGGGTGACGATGCTCGCACTGGCATCGCGGCGGTGGCCATGAAACGGGCTGCACTTTTCGGGCGAGCCCCTATCATGCACGATGTCACCTTTGCCGCCAAAGTGTGGGGGTTTACTTCGGCAGCCCCGGTCGACTTGATCCAGCTTCGCAGCGCGCTCTTCGCCCAAATCTCTAGCCCGCACCATTATCACGAACGTCGAGTGGTGGCCGATCTGATTCCTCAAGAGCTGCTGGCGAAACCGCTTGGCGAGCTAGACGCATTGTTACCAAAAACTTGGGAGCAACTCGTCGTTGCTGGCACCCAATGAGCCCTCGTGTACGGTTTTCCCCGGCCCCAACCGGGTATCTACACGTTGGTTCGGCGCGATCAGCCCTCTTTAACTGGCTCTATGCTCGACACACCGGCGGTACTTTCATCGTACGGGTAGAGGACACCGATGTTGATCGCAGCCGTCCCGAGCTGACCGAGTCGATCTTTGATGCCCTGCGTTCACTGGGGCTGAACTGGGACGAAACCTATTATCAGAGTGCTCGGTTTGAGATTTATTTGGCCGCCGCGCAGCGGCTCTTGGCTGAAGGTCACGCCTATTACTGTGATTGCTCGCAAGAAGCAGTGAAAGAACGTGCCGCTCTTCGTGGTGGTCCTCCTGGTTATGACGGCCACTGCCGCGATCGCCATTTGAGCAGTGGGGTTATGCGTTTTCGCTCCCCCGATACTGGTGTTACAGGCTGGGATGACCTGATTCGCGGGCGGGTAGAGTTCGAAAACCAATATCTCGAAGATTTTGTGATCGTACGGTCAAACGGCACGCCCATGTTCCTGCTAGCCAATGCGATTGACGACCTCGACATGGAAATCACCCATGTGATTCGAGGCGAAGACTTGGTGAACTCCACGCCGAAGGTGTTGTTGTTGCGCGATGCTTTGGGTGCCGAGGCCGAGCTTTTGTACGCGCATTTGCCGTTGATCGTAAATGAGGAGCGCAAGAAGCTTTCCAAACGTCGTGATGACGTCAACGTTGCTGATTATCTAGATCGTGGATTCTTGCCCGAGGCCATGGTGAACTACCTCGCCACGCTGGGCTGGGGTGCGCATGATGGGGTCGAAATCCGGCCGATCGCCGAGATCATAGAGCGTTTCGAGATTGCCGATGTTGGCAAAAGCCCGGCCATGTTCGACGTAAAGAAGCTCACTCATTTCAACGGCGAATATATTCGAGCGCTATCGGGGCCGCAGTTTATCGAGCGGGTACAACCATGGCTCACCGAAAATGTGCCTTGGAAGCCCGAAGATTTTGATGAGTCGTTGTTTGTCGAGCTGGCACCCATGATTCAAGAACGGGTCAAGCTTTTGGGTGAAGTGCCAGAAATGGTTGATTGGCTCTTCACCGGGGCAGCGGCTGACGACCCGGCCAGCTGGAACAAGGAAATGTCGAAACCGGCGGCCGCACCGATGCTGGATAACGCACTGGCGCTTTTCGAGGCTGATGAAACTTGGGATGCGGCCTGGGTTCGTTCCGTGGTTGAGCAGGCTGCCATGCAAGCGGGTCTGGTGAACCAACAGGGCAAACCCCAGCTTGGTAAGGCCCAGGCCCCGCTGCGGGTGGCGGCGTTGGGTCGGGCGACCGGCCTGCCCCTTTTTGAGTCCCTTGCTTTGTTGGGCCGTGATGAAACCTTGCGCCGATTGCGCGAAGCCCGAGCGCGGCTGTGAGCTGTAATTTCTTGTGCTGCGCTGGAGTTTTCGCCTAATCCTGCTCGGGGCGCTCTTTGTTGCGCTCAATGTTGTTTATCTGGCGTTTACTTTTGTGAACGTGTGGTGGACCGCCCGCCAAGATCAAGCTGGCCCCGCTGATGCCATTGTGGTCATGGGCGCCGCTCAATACGACGGCACGCCGTCGCCGGTGTTGCAGGCACGACTTGACCATGCCGTAGAGCTTTTTGAAGCGGGCTACGCGCCTCTCGTGGTGGTGACCGGCGGCAAGCAGACCGGGGACCGATTCACCCAAGCGCTCACGGGATACAACTACCTGCGTGGCAGAGGCATAAGCGACGAGCAGATTCTTCTTGAGGTCGACGGCACCAGTACCTACACAGAACTAGCCGCCACCGCACGTATTTTGCACGGCCGGGGCCTGGAGCGGGTGTTGCTAGTTTCTGATGGTTATCATTCGGCACGCTTGCGAGCTATTGCCGGAGAAGTTGGGCTTCAGGCATCAGTTTCACCTACCGGAACCAGCTACGGCCTAAACCAGCTGATACGAGAGACGGCCGCGGTTTCTGCCGGAAGAATCGTTGGATTTCGACGCCTTGAGAGCTTCGGCTAAAGTAGGACGACCGCCGTTCGGGGGTGGTGTAATTGGCAACACAACTGGTTCTGGTCCAGTTATTAGGGGTTCGAGTCCTCTCCCCCGAGCCAGAATGAGCCTGTATACTTGATCGCATAATGCGAACAATGAATCCGGCTCTAAATGAGTCAACGTTTGAGAAAGCTGATTGGGCTCCGCCGGTCGGTCAACCTCATGCCGTCAAGGTCATGACCTTTTCGGGAACGCTTAGCGCAACTGCGGTGCTACTAGCTTTGCTTGCGGTCGGGGCAGTATTCGGCTGGAATTCCGTTACCCAGAACGAAGTCTCTACTTCTTTACCGGGCTGGCTGATTTTCGCTGTGCTCGGTGGATTTGGGGTAGCGATACTCACCATATTCAAGCCACACCTGGCCCGTTTCACGGCACCCCTTTACGCGGGTGTTGAGGGCTTGGTGCTGGGTGCTATCTCTGCGGTATACAACTTTGCTTTCGAAGGAATCGTGCTGCAAGCCGTGGGCCTCACCGCTGGGGTGCTTGCATTGATGATCTTCCTGTATACCTCGCGCATCGTGCAGGTCACCGACAAGTTGCGCATGGGTATAGTGGCCGCCACCGGCGCAATCGCGCTCATGTACCTGGTGACCATGGTCATCGGCTTCTTCGGTGGGGGAGTCCCTTTCATCCACGACAGTGGAACCTTCGGGATCATCTTTAGCTTGGCCGTGGTCGGTGTCGCTGCTTTTAACCTGATGCTTGATTTCGACTTGATCGAAAAAGGTGTAAACGCTGGGGCGCCACGTTACATGGAGTGGTACGCCGCCTTCGGCATCATGGTGACGTTGGTTTGGCTTTACCTCGAAATGCTGCGTTTGCTGGCCAAGCTGCGCGACCGCTAAAGTCGAGCATCTTGCCCCCATCGTCTAGCGGCCTAGGACACCACCCTCTCAAGGTGGCGACACGGGTTCAAATCCCGTTGGGGGTGCCAATTTTCAAGCGGCGAGTGATGTTAACAACACATCAAACGCGTAGTTAGTCAGCTTTTCGCCGGTGCCGGTTTTTCGACGGCGGGTCTGCAATAATCGTGGATCATTCGGCCCTGGCGACTGGGGCACCAGCAACTGGCCGTTTCGGTTTAGAAACTGCCATCGATGTTGTTCCGGCGGGGCATTCGGATCAGGCAAAATAGTCAGCTCGTGCCGATGCACAATCCGGTGATGACGACGACACAACAGCACCAGATTCCGTAATTCGGTGGGTCCGCCTCGATCGAAATAGTGAATATGATGCGCTATTAGCTTGCGGGTGTTCGCACAACCCGGGTAGCTGCAACCGCCGTCACGGGCCAGTAGTGCCCGGCGTTGCTGAGCGTTCGCGAAACGATCAGGCACTGAGGCCATTATCGGCTCACCCTTGACCATCACGGTCGTGACTAGCGGGCCCCGTTCTACGAGCATGGGTAGCTTCCATTGAGGTACCGGCCCAACACCTGGAATATAGGCCCGGTCAACTTGCACACCCTCATCGTTCTCATGGGCGTGAATCAACAGGTTTACTGTCAGCGATTCTGGTAAGAACCCTACGTCATTGGCTTTGGCCGAGCTGGCAGCCTCGGCCATGGCCAAAAGCGCTTCAGCGCAATTTCGGTCCAGCCCCGGTACAAAGCCAGCTTCACCAGGCACCTTAGTTATCCTGCTTCGTTCGCCTTCAAGCCAAGCGGCCATAGCAAGGCCGTCACTCATATCGAAGTTGGCCCTCAGGCGGAACCGCCCATTTAGCCAACCCCAACTAGCTGACGAGGCTTCGGGATCAACTTCGGTTAACTCTTCAATGTCGGTGCTGTACGTTCGCTCGCTCGGGCGAGCCACACGCTGATATTCACGTAACACCCGCTCAAGCTGAGACCCAGTACAGGCCTCAGTGGCTTCTATCACCTTGGTTTCAAGCGCGGGCGTTACTCTGCGCGCAATCGCCAGAACCGAGCGGAGAGACCTCTCACCGCCGTCAAGAAGCTCGGTGGTGGCTGGCAGCTCATCTAAGCGTTCGGCCAGTTCATCCACCTCGCGAGCCTCGGACCCTGTCATGCCTAGCGCCCAACCCAAATAGCCGGATTCGGGATTATGTTGTGGATGGGCGCGAAGGGCACGCACCGCCGCAACCAGCTTCGCC
Organism: Acidimicrobiia bacterium; assembly: GCA_041676705.1. NCBI lineage: Bacteria > Bacillati > Actinomycetota > Acidimicrobiia > Acidimicrobiia bacterium. Next base: position 36,451 of record JBAYRL010000006.1, on the reverse strand, counting down.
TGCCAGACAGTGACCTGTGAAGCGGCCGCTTGTGCTTGAGCTAGCAGCTGGTTATAGCCTTCAAGCCCTCCTGCGGGCGCACCTTCGAACATGTATAGATCATGACGGCGTCCTGTGACATTTAAGGCTTCCAAGCGAATCGCTTGCCAAAATCGGTTGCCGAGATTGAGCCGAATTCCTAACATTGGCGAACGGGCTTCGGCTCAAATCAAAGGGGAACCTATGCCACAGGCCATTCCAAGTTCGATCCGGCGCAACCACTGGATGAACCAGGTCGCCGTTCACGCCGAGATGAAGCCCGACGAGATGGCCTTCAAATATCTGGGCGAGATCACCACTTGGGGCACGTTCCATCTAAGGGTGCAACATTTCGCAGCGGCCCTAGCGCGGCGAGGCGTTAATTTCGGCGACCGGGTCATGCTCCTGACTCTGAATTCGACCGAAGTATTGGAAGCCGTGTTTGCGGTGAACACGCTTGGGGCCATGGCAGTGCCCCTCAATTTTCGCTTAACCCCGCCTGAGCTGGCGTTCATCATTAACGATGCTGATGCCGACATGATCATTGTCGATCCCATGTTGGCGCCTCTGGTGGCCGCGACCCAAGGCGTTACCGACCGGTTGAAGCAGGTCATCGTGCTTGGAGAAACTGCCGGGGAAGATCAAGAGGCGAGTGCTGGATTGATCGGCGAAAGCCTGGATTGTTTCGTAGCGCCTGACGTGCCGGAATCTACGCCAGCTTTGATTATGTACACCTCTGGCACAACCGGAGCACCCAAAGGTGCCATGCTCGACCACATCAATATCTTTAGCCAGGCCACAACCATGGTCCGTATCAATGGTGATCATCCTGATGACATTGCCTTTGTGACGGCACCGTTCTTCCACATCGCCGGTCTTGGCTCGATGGCCACGTCATTTCTATTGGGAATACCGTCGGTCATCCACCCGCTGGGTGCTTTTAATGCTTTAGAAACTATCAAAGCCTGGGAGGCCGAACGGGCAACCGTTGTTTTCAACGTGCCTACGCAATGGCAGGCCATTGTGGCCGAACCGTATCTAGCTGAGGCCGACCTGGCGCTTAGAATAATTGCCTGGGGTGCTGCTCCCGCCTCTGAGACTCTTTTACGGCAAATGGCGGAATCGTTCCCCGATGCCACCAACGTGGCAGTGTTCGGCCAAACCGAAATGAGCCCGGTCACGTGTGCTTTATCGGGCGAAGATTCTCTTCGTAAGCTTGGAAGTGTAGGCAAGCCGATACCGACCATGATGTATCGCATCGTGGATAGCGAAATGAACGATGTGCCCGTAGGTGAGGTGGGCGAGATTGTGTATCTCGGACCGAACCTGATGCAAGGTTATTGGCGCCGGGAAGAAGCAACCGCTGAAGCTTTTGCGGGGGGCTGGTTCCATTCTGGTGACCTGGTGCGCCAAGATGATGAAGGTTTCGTCTGGATTGTGGACCGGGCCAAAGACATGATCATCTCGGGCGGTGAAAATGTGTATTGTGCCGAGGTTGAAAATGCTTTGTTTGCTCATCCTGCAATTGCTGACGTAGCGGTCTATGGCCGAGCCGATGAGAAATGGGGTGAAATTCCTGTGGCGGCAGTGGTTCTTAACGAGGGCGCAGAGCTCACCCTCACCGAACTGCAGGAATGGATGGAAGGTCGCCTCGCTCGGTTCAAGCAACCAAAAGACCTGGTCTTCTACGATGAGCTCCCCCGGAATGCGGGCGGCAAGGTGGTTAAAGGCGACCTGCGGGCCAAGACCACACCCGCATAGTGGCCAAAAAAGAAGCCGGCCAAGAACGCTAGAAAAGCGTTTACTTGGCCAGCTTACAGCTTTAGATTAAGCCTTCGCCCTCAAGGTAAGCCTTGACGACTTCACCCAGGCTCTTGCCTTCCACGTCGACTTGACGGTTCAGCTCGGCCATGGTGTCAGCTTCGAGATTGTTGAGAATCTTCTCGGCCATCTCGGTCAGCGCTTCGGGCGCTTGGTCATACACGGCTTCAGTGATCGTGAACGACAAGTTGTACACAATGAAGGTACCTTCATCGTCGACCACGGTTAGGTTCAGCTCGGGAATACGGCCGTCAGTAGTAAAGATCTCACCGAAGGCACATTCACCCTTAGCGGTTTCGTTGTAGATAATTCCAGAGTCCATGATCTGACGTTGGTTCTGGGGAATCGAGAAACCAGTGAAGTTCTCAAATAGCACCAAACCGTCGGCACGGTCAGGGAACTCAGGCTCCATGCAGGCCTCAGCCTCGGGATTGTTCTCGAGGTACTCGGCCATCTGCGTGAGAGTGAAAGCCCCACCATTCTCATCGGTCAGGTCGGGTCCGGTCGCAAAACCATAGGTGTTGTTGAAGGCCGAACGTCCGAGCCAGTGGATGGAGTTTTTCTCAAGGTCCTCATCAGCAGTGACCTGATAAAGTTCGTCAGGATCATTGCTTGGATCATCGTGGCCCAAGTGGTTGGTCCAGCCGGTGCCGTTGTATTCGGGATAACCCTGAATCTCATTGGCTAATAGGGCATCACGGTTCACGTTGGTGCCACCAAGGTTGATCCGGCGGGTCACGTTACCACCACCAGCTTCAATGCCTTGAGCGAACATTTCAGCGACCAGCTGGTTCTCGGTGAAGTCTTTCGAACCGATGGTGATGTTTACAGCTGAGAGGTCAAGCGACGCGAATTCGCCACTGCTTTCCTCGCCGTTGTCAGCGTCGTTGTCATCGTCGCTGCTACAAGCGGCCAGAACTAGCGCCAAGCCCGCTAAGGCCGCCACTAGTTTGATGAATCTAGATTGTTTTCGCATTATTTCTCCTTGATTTGGGAATTTGGGGCGCGTTGAATCGCACCCATGGATAAGCGGGAACTCAGAGACCTTTGGGTCGCAATGTTCGTTCCGCGACCGCGGCGACCCAGTCGAGTGTTAGGGCCAAGAGGGCGGTGATGGAAGCACCGGTGAAGGTCACCAGGGTTCGTGCGTTCTTCAGACCCGAGTTGATAGTGTCACCCAGACCACCACCGTTGGTGAACGTTGCCAGGGCGGCCATACCCACGTTGATCACCAAGGCGGTGCGGACACCGGCCAGAATCACCGGAACGGCCAAAGGCAGCTCAATCTCTAACAGAATTCGCCATCGGGGCAAACCCATGCCACGGGCTGATTCAATGACCTCGGCCGAGACTTGATCTAAGCCCACCATGGTGTTGCGCAGTACCGGCAGAATCGTGAAGATGACCAGGGCAATGATGGCTGTTCGGGCGCCACGGCCTTGCCACATATAAAGAATGACGAACAGACCGTAGGCAGGTAGCGCTTGGCCAGCGTTGGCCACTGAGAGCACCACACCACTGGCCCAACGCATGGCCGGGCGGGTGAGGATAACTCCTAGTGGAATCGCAATGATCAAGACCCAAAATGTGGACCACCCGGTTAGAGCCAGATGCTCTTTGATCTGGGGAAAGAGCTTGTTGTCCCATGACAAAGCGGACTGATCACTGAAGTTCTTCTCGGCCCCGGCCACATACCACGCCAGTAGCGCCGCCGTGAGAGCCAGGCCAAACGGTGCCAGGATCAGGCCACGAGAAAGCTTCATTTGACCACCGGGACTTCGCCCGTCAGGTTCTGGTAAAATTCACGCGCTTCGGCCTGCATACGATGAATGACACCGGTAATGGTCTCAATATCTAAACAGCCCTGGTAGCGACCCCGGCCATCTACCACCAAGAGAGTGCCGTGGCTGGACTGGATCATTTCTTCCAACGCGTCACGCAAGGTGGCCTGGGGCTCGACCGTGGCACGTACCGGTCGGCCAAGGCTTGGCAAATCGGCGGGAGTGTTGGCACGTAACAGGTCACGTCGTTGTAGCCAACGCACGGGACGATCGTTTTGGTCGACCAGCACCAACCATTTTTCCGGGCTCGCATCGATGGCGATTAAGGCATCCTCGATCGAGGTATCTGGGCCCATGGTGGGATAATGAGCAAGCGTTACGTCGCGAACCCGTTCAAAGTTGAGACCCTTGAGAGTGGAGCCTGAACCCAGGAAATCATCTACGAAATCGTCGATCGGGTGGGCCAGAATACGCTGTGGCGTATCGTATTGAGCGATCTGCGAACGCTCTTTCAAAATCACGATTCGGTCACCCATTTTTATGGCTTCGTCGATGTCGTGAGTCACGAAAATAATCGATTTGTGAAGCTCGGATTGCAGCCTCAGGAACTCATTTTGCAGACGATCACGAGTAATGGGGTCAATAGCACCGAAAGGTTCGTCCATCAGCATCACAGGTGGGTCAGCGCCAAGAGCACGGGCGACTCCAACTCGCTGGGCTTGACCGCCGGAAAGCTCTTTGGGGTACCGATCGCGGTAGATGGTTGGATCCAGACCTACCAGATCTAGCAGCTCATCAACCCGAGCATTGATGTCAGGTTTCTTCCAACCTAAGAGGCGGGGCACGGTCGCCACATTTTCGCCAATGGTGCGGTGAGGAAATAGTCCAACTTTTTGAATAACGTAACCAATGTTACGTCGCAGCTGGTCGGGGTTGACCGAGGTCACGTCTTCGCCATCGAAGATAATGCGCCCACCGGTCGGCTCGATTATGCGGTTGATCAGGCGCAAAGTCGTGCTCTTTCCACATCCGGAAGGTCCGACGAGCACCGTGATTTCGCCCCGAGCAAAATTTAAGGTGAGGTCATCCACGGCGGGCACGGTGGTGCCTGGATAACGCATGGAAAGACCCTCAAGAGAAATAACCGGGTCGGTAATATCGGCTGGTTTGCCAGGAAGCTCAAAGTTCCCGTTCGCTGTGTCGTTCATCGTTTTCTGATTCCGGGAGAGGTTGTGAAGTGGCGAATAATGCCAAAGATGGCATCGAAGACGAGTGCTAAGACCATGACCAAAACGGTGCCGGTCCACACTTGTTCTACCGAGTAGCCGAGCGGATATGCAGAAAGCCCTTTCTTAATAAATTCACCGAGACCGCCGCCGCCAACGAGGGTGGCGATAGCGGCGATTCCCGAGGTCAACAGAATCGATACCCGAACCCCGGTGCTGATCACAGGCCAGGCCAGAGGCAATTCGATTCGGGTTAACACTGCTGCCTTAGACATGCCGACCCCTCGGGCCGACTCAGCAATGGCACCGTCAACACCTTCAAGCCCGGCCACCGTGTTGCGCATGATTGGCAACAGGGCGTACATGACCAGTGCAATGCGTGCGGGCGCGGTGCCCAAGCCTACCAACGGAATGAAAAGGGTAAACAGGGCCAGGGAGGGAATAGTGAGAAATATTGATGCAATACCCAAAAGCGGAGCTCGTAACACCTTTACACGGTGCGCGAGTACGCCGAGGGCCACCGCTAGTACGGTAGCGATAATGACTGATTGGAGAACCAAGCTTGCGTGTTCAAGGGTGTGTTGGCGTACGTCATCGAAGTGAAGCACCGTGACATAGCGCCACCAAGAACCCACTCCTTCAGCCAGCGAGGCGAAAAGTAGGTTCATATTGTCACCGTTTCTGGCACGTTTAGTCTTGGGTCTGGCATATCTCCTTCTCGGTACTACGACGTTCGAAGCACCGAATCTGAGCGACACTGCCGACCTCCCCGCGGCTAGCAGCGCGTGGCCTACTGCACCACCTGCTCTAGGTTCCTAACACACAAAAATCCAGAAGAACCCTATGTTCCAGCGTGACACATATGGGCGAAAGGATGTCGAATTTAAGGCAAAAAGATGCCATGAGCTGGGTCTATAGTGGCATCGCCTGTTGGTGCTCGCCGGTTTGCACGCGCCACAGCGCAGCGTAGAGGCCGCCTTGATCTAACAGCTCTTCATGCGTTCCTGACTCGATCACACGCCCAGCTTCCATCACGTGAATGCGATGGGCATTCCGTACCGTTGAGAGCCGGTGCGCGATGACTATGGTGGTTCGCCCTTGTGAAACCCGTTCCATCGAACGTTGAATGGCAGCCTCGGTTTCGTTGTCGACCGCTGAGGTTGCTTCGTCGAGTACCAAGATGGCTGGATCACGAAGAATAGCTCGAGCAATGGTCAGCCGTTGACGCTGACCCCCTGAGAGTTTTTGGCCTCGTTCGCCCACAACGGTGTCATAGCCATGAGGCATGGCCTCAATGAACTCTGCCGCTTCTGCCAGAGCTGCGGCGGTGCGTACCTCGGCGTCGGTGGCATCGGGACGGCCGTACGTCAAGTTCTCACGTACGGTGCCGTGGAACAAGAACACATCTTGCGAAACGAACCCCATGGCCCCACGTAGCGAGCGAAACGTGAGCTGGTCAATCGGCACGCCATCGACCGAAAGGGTGCCGCCCGTGGTGTCATACAAGCGCAATAAGAGCTTGACCACTGTAGATTTCCCGGCACCGGTGGCCCCCACGATGGCGTGAGTCTCACCAGCGGGAATATTGATGTTTACGCCCTTTAGAACCTCTTCGCCAGTGGCATAGGCAAAGCGCACGTCATCGAAGCAAACCGCACCGGCCACTGGGTTGGCGAGTTCTTGGGTACCGGCCTCAATTTTTGGTTCGGCTTCTAACAAACCAAAAATTCTTCGACACGAAGCCATGGCCCGTTGGTAAAGGTCGAGGGTTTCACCCAGGTCGGTGAGTGGCCACAACAGGCGCTGAGTCATATAGACCAGCACGGAAAATAGGCCCACCGCCAAATCGCCGCGCAACGTGGCCCGACCACCCACAATCAAGGTCATGGTGAATCCGGCTAAGACCGCGGTTCGGATTAAAGGGCGGAAAGCTGTGGAGAGCCGGATGGCGTCTTTGTTGACCGACTTGTAGTTTGACGATGCTGCGTCAACCCGAGCCACCTCGCGATCCTCAGCGCTGAAGGCCTTAATGGTGGCAATACCACCAATTCCATTGGTCAGCGTGTCGCCAATATTGCCCGCCGCTTCACGTACCTTGGCGTAGCGGGCCTCTAAACGTTGCTGGTAAAACAGCGAACCGGCCACGATAACGGGAATGGGTATAAATGCCAGCGCCATCAGCAACGGTGAAATAACAGCAAAGGTGATGCCCACCAGCACCACGTTCGAAGCCGTAATGATGATTTTGTGCGGACCCATGTCCAAAAATCGTTCAAGCTGATTGACGTCGTCATTCAAAACTGTCATTAGGCCGCCCGAGGTTTGGTCCTCGAAATAGGCCACCTCAAGGTTTTGTACATGCCGATAAGCATCCATGCGGGCGTCGTGTTCCAAGGCTTGAGCTAAGTTTCGCCAGGTCACGACGGCTAGATACTCGGTCGCCGATTCCGCCAACCAAATGAGTACGGTCAGGATGACCAAAATGGTGAGCTGTTCATAGCGATCGCTGACGTTGAACATGCGGCCAATGAATGACTGCTCGGTGTTCACCACGACATCGACCGCTGCCCCAATTAATAGCTCGGGGGCGATGTCGCACACCTTGTTGATGAACGACATGAGGGTGGCGAAGATGAGGTGGCTTCGACGGCCCTTGGCGTAGCGCCACAGCTCGCGCAGCGGCGGCTTGGTGGATAAAGGAATAGTGGATTGAGCGCTGTCGGGCATGGGCCTCTTAGGTGGTGGGGTCAAACAGGTTGGTGCTTAGATACCGTTCTCCGGTGTCAGGCAACACTGCGACCACCAATTTGTTTGCGAACTCCGCACGAGAAGCAACTTCGGTGGCTGCAGCTAGCGCGGCGCCAGATGAGATACCTGCCAAGATACCTTCACTTGTGGCCAAGAGGCGTGCTGCCTCGGCCGCTGCTCGCGCCTCGACTCGGATCACCTCGTTGTAAATGTTGGTGTCAAGCACCCTCGGTACAAAGCCTGCCCCTAATCCTTGGATGGGGTGCGGTGCCGGGGCCCCACCAGAAAGCACCGGCGAATCGCTGGGCTCGACGGCAACGATCCAGATATCAGGATTGTGTCTGCGAAGTGCGATGCCAGCACCAGTCACGGTACCTCCGGTGCCAACGCCCGAGATTAAGGCCGCGATCTCACCGTTGGTATCGTTCCAAAGTTCTTCACCAGTTGTACGTTCGTGTATGTCAGCATTGGCCGGGTTCTCGAATTGTTGTGGCATGAACCAGCCATTTGCATCAACCAGCTCTAGCGCCTTGGCAATGGCGCCATTCATACCTTGCTCTTTGGGAGTCAACACCAGCTCGGCACCATAAGCGACCAAGAGTTGGCGGCGTTCAATGCTCATCGAATCGGGCATCACCAGCACCGCTTTGTAACCCTTGGCAGCGGCTACCATGGCCAAGCCAATGCCGGTGTTACCGCTGGTGGGTTCAACAATGGTGCCCCCAGGGGGGAGCTCGCCGCTTCGCTCGGCGGCCTCAATCATGGCTAGGGCGATACGGTCTTTAACGCTGCCGCCAGGGTTGAAGCTTTCAAGCTTGACCGCGATGCGTCCTTCAACCTTGGTGTTGTAGCGGTGCAGCTCGACTAGCGGGGTCTTGCCGATCAGGTCTAAAACGCTGTTGTGCAAAGCCATTAAAGGCCTCCCATCTCGTGGTTTTCGAGCCAAGACGGCTCGAGGAATTGTTGATCGTGGTCAGGCTCCTGTCGTACTCCATCGACAATTAGCGCCTGTCCCTTAGTGCCCACCACTACTGAATTAGCCGGGATGTCTTCAATGACCAAAGCATGGGGCCCAATCCGGGTATTGTCGCCGACCGTGACGGGCCCCAGGATGGATGCCCCCACCCCAATTGTCACGTTGTTACCAATAGTTGGGTGCCGTTTAGCGCCTTTCTCGTCGCTCCACCATCCATGGCCGCCGAGTGTGACGTTGTGGTACATCATTACGTCATCGCCAATTTGTGCGGTCTCGCCAATGACCACTCCGTCACCATGATCAATAAAGAACCGCCGCCCAATCACAGCGCCGGGATGAATTTCAATGCCAGTTATTAAGCGCAGGGCTTGGGAAAGTAAGCGTGGTAGAAAAGGTATCCCGCTTCGCCATAGGAAATGAGCGACCCGATGGCTCGCCAGCGCCCAGATACCGGGATACAACATGGTTTCTAAGGTGGCCACTCCATGCAACGCCGGATCTTTTTGAATTGCGACCCGTATCGTTTCGGGTGCCGCGCGCTTGAGCCATCTCATGGAACCACTCTAGGCGCTTGGGCTATGACTTGAGTTCCCACTCGCTTGGCACCGTAACCACTGGCCGTGGTGAATGGTGGGTGAGCTTAAAGGTGGTCGAACCCAACAATCGGTCAGTGAACGCGCCTCGTCCTCGGGCCCCAAGCACGAGCAGGTCGACCTCGTTTTGTTCAGCGGCACGCAACAGCCCGGTAACAGCGCTTTCTGCTTCGACCATCACGCACTCGTAGGGGATGCCCAGATCACGAACTCGGGCTGTCCATTCACCATGCAAAAGCTCGGTCAATGAATCTTGCCATTGCCGGAAGCTCTCGGTTGGTACCTCTTGCATTAGCTCTGGGTCCCACGTGACCACATACACCACAAAAAGTTCGGCTCCCGTTTGTGCGGCATGGTTCGAAGCCCAAGTGAGGGCCTTCATGCTGTCTTCTGAGCCGTCGATGCCTACCAAAATCTTTTCGATCATTGCAACCATGTGAAGCTCCTTATTCACGCCGTTCTAAAGAGAATCGTTGTGCATGTATTTTCAGTAAGTCGGTTCTAGTACAGATGCCTATCAGTTTGTCTTCGGTCGTGACGGGCAGATGCTCAATTCCTTCGTCCAAGATGGTCTGTAGCGCTGTCAGTGCGGTGTCGTTTGGTGAGGCCGTAACCACGTCGTGGCTAGCGATCTCAGTGATGGGTGTCTCGAGAGGTAAGTCGGTGCTGAGCAAGTCGGAGCGGCTCAGCATGCCAATCAATTTATCGTTTTCAACGATTGGATAAGCGCCATGTCCGTGGTGGCGAAAGGTGTCGCGAGCTTCGGTAATGGTGCAGGTAGGGCTAAGTGTTTCAACTTTGGTGGTCATCAGTCGTGACACCAAAGTCGTGCGAAATAAGTCAGCTTCGTAATCTCGGCCAACAGAAATACCCCGCTTGGCTAATTTGTCGGTCATAATGCTGTCGCGATTGGCAGTGTTATAAACCAAGTCGGCTAAAACGGTGGCAATCATTAGCGGTAAAATTACTTGGTAATCTTGGGTCAGTTCGAAGACGAAAATTATTGAGGCCAAGGTCGCTCGCGATGCAGCACCAAAGGTGGCTGCCATGGCTACCACGGCAAAGGCCCCAAGCGAGACATCGGGCCCTGGCAAGGCAAAGTTCAAGCCTGCTCCAGCCAGAGAGCCAAACGATGCGCTGACCAGCAGAATGGGGGCCAAGGTACCGCCAGAGGTGCCAGACCCTAACGCCAGCCACCATGCCACCAACTTGGCGGCTCCGATGACCAACACGAACTGTAGAGATTGGTTTCCGCTGATGACCTCGGCGATTACGTCGTAGCCGACGGTAAAAATCTTGGGAACGAACATCCCGATAAGGCCGAAGCCTATAGCGCCAATCGCCGGGTGCCAGAAGCTTGAAATGGGGAGCCGTTCATAGAGATTCTCAACCGCAAAGAGGCCCCGGGTAATGATGGTTGCGATTAGGCCACAGATGATGCCGAGCAGAGCAAAAGCCGGCAGTGCCTCGAGGCCCAGATAGTCATGGGTAGGAATTGCAAATAGAGGTTCGGGCCCAAAGACCAAAGCGTGGGTCCCAGCGGCCACCGCTGAGGCTAGAACCAGTGGAATGATGGCGCGAATCGAGAATTCGAAGAGGAGAAGTTCAATGGCCAGCACCACGGCTGCCAGCGGGGCTCCAAAGGTGGCCGACATTCCAGCCGCGGCACCGGCGGCCAGCAATATTTTTCGCTCCGATGGTGAGACTGGAACGACTTGCCCCAACAGCGAACCAAGCGATCCGCCGGTTACGATGATGGGGCCTTCAGCGCCAAAGGGTGCGCCCGAACCGATGGCGATGGCCGCGGAGATTGGTTTTGCTATAGCTGTTCTGGGGGCGATCTTGCTTTGCTTAGTGAGAATGGCCTCCATGGTTTCCGGTATGCCATGGCCTTTGATGACCGGTGCCCATTTTGCGAGCAAAGAAATCACCAGGCCGGCCAACGTGGCAATTATCAGCACTTGCCAGTTGAACCGTTCGTAGCGCAGCGGTATCGATGAGAAGCTAAAACTGCTTATAAAGGTGACGTTCGTAATAGCGTTGATCAGGTGGAACAGCACCCAGGCGGCCAGGCCGCCGGCAATACCCAACAAAACGCCGAAAATACTGAGGAGTCCTAAACGATGATTAGTGGTAAGTTGCGGCATTGTTTAGAAATTATATCGTGACACGATATGTCTCAACGTGAGCTGACAACTAAAGACTATGAACGCCTTCTAGAGTTTCGCGATGGTCTGCGGCGCTTTATGCATTGGAGTGAAAGACAAGCCCGCGATGTAGGCCTAACCCCAGCTCAGCATCAACTCCTGCTTGCAATTCGCGGCCATGATGCCGCGCCATCGGTGGGCGAGGTGGCCGAACATTTGATGCTGCGGCACCACAGTGCGGTCGAGCTGGTGGATAGGGCTGAAGCCGCTGGATTGGTATTGCGGGAACCTGATGAAGACGACCATCGGGTGATTCGTCTGCACCTAAGCGAACGCGGCCAAGGGCTATTGGCCGAGCTTTCGAGCTTGCACATGGAGGAACTTTCTCGCTTGCGTGGGAGCTTAGAGAACCTGTGGCAGGGTTTGGCTTAGGCCAAAAAAGAATGAGCGGCCCACCATTGGCGGGCCGCTCATGTGGTTATCGGCTTAGGTGCTAGTTGGCCAGAAAGAGTTGATGAGTGCGGATAATGGCACTGGGGTTGCCGTTGCCGCGCTCGCCAGAAGGTAGCGTCCAGTCATCAATGCCACGAATGTTGTTCACGTATCCAATGGCAGTTGCGGTAGGCGAAACCCAAAGTACAGGCACTTGCTCACTGGTGATGATTCCAATCTTTTCCACCGCCGCGTAACGTTCGGTGAAGTCGGCACTTGTCTTCAAAGTGTGCAGCGCCTCGTCGATTTCAGGGTCCACGTAATTGAACACGTTGCCCGGCGTGGTGGCTATTGGGCCGAAATAGGTTTGGAGGCTGGTGATCGGGTCGCCAGTACCGCCTCCGGTTCGCCAGCAGTTGATCATGTAGTTGCCCTTAAATGGGGGTTCCTGATCAGCGCTGCCGACGGCGTTCTCAATGTGTGGACCTTGTTCAACCTGGTTGAGCTTGGTGTTGACATTGATCTCGGCCCAAAAACCCTGTTGTAGCTGAGCGACCTGCAACAGGCTTGGATCGGGGGGACAGTTGTATTCCACATCGATCGGATCGCCTGGGTTTCGGCCGTCGGAACGGTTGGGGTCAGCGCGGTACTCTTCGATCAGTTCTTTCGCGCCCTCAACGTTACGAGTGCCATCGGTCGGGTAGGCGTCGGCCACTTTAGAGGAGTACCAAGGACTGTCGGGTGAGAAAAAACCGCTTGAGGGGTTAACTAAGCCATCATCACCCAAGACTTCTTGAACGGTATAACTGTCGGTGGCCATGACTAGGGCCTTACGAACGCGTACGTCGTCGACTGGCGGCACCAGCATGTTAAAGATGGCGGTGTTGGATTCATTGCCCGCATAGAGCAGCACATCGATGTTGCCTGTCCGCTCTAGTTCCTGGGTGGCTTTGATGGCGCTACCGCGAAGGGTTTGGGTCATCTGGACCGAGCCAGCAGCCAAGCTTTGCACCCGGCTGTCTTCATCTGGGATTGGCCGGAAAATGACCTCATCAAGGTAGGGGAGCTGATCGCCGTTGGCAGCAGTGAACCAGTAGTTCTCGTTACGCTTGGTCACCATGCGGTCATCGCGTCGCCATTCAACGACCTCAAAAGGCCCAGTGCCGACCGGATGACTGCCGAATCCATCGGGGTTCGCCTCGTAGGCTTCCTTCGACACGGGCCAACCAATTTGGCCCCGCAGAAGGTCGGGGAAGGCGGCGTTGGTTTCACTCAGGTGATACACCACCGTTAGATCATCAACGATGTCCATCCCGGTGACACCCGCGATCTGCAGGGTGCCAAAAGTTTGGCGAGAATCGTTGTTGTGAAGAGTGTCAAAGTTCCACTTCACCACCTCGGCGTTTAGATCGCTGCCATCGTGAAACTTAATGTCGGGGCGTAGCTTTAGGGTCCACTCGGTGAGGTCATCGTTGGGCTCTAGCGATTCAGCCAAGAAACCTTCGAAGTCACCTTCAGCATTGATGGAGACGAGGGGATCGTAAATTGCCAAAGCCACCGTCGTTCCCGAGGAGGCGAAGTTGCCTTCTCCAGGCGTCCACGTGTTGGATTCGGCTTCCATGCCAATGGTTATCGAACCGCCGTAGTTCGCTTCATCAGTGGTTGCGGGCGGTTCGTCGGGTTCTTCACTCTCAGCCTGGGTGGTTTCAGTAGTCGAGGATGCGGAATCTCCCGAATCTGAATCGCTGCCGCAGGCCGCAGCGAAGATGCCGAGTGCGGCCAGCAGCGCTAATACTCGCCACCAGGCGCCACGCTTAGACGTCATATAGCTCTCCGTAGGTAAATTAGTGTCCGATGTCACATATACATCGTACGAAAGAGTACATGATAGTCACAGCTAACCAGAGAGTAACCGCCAATAACATACGTTCTTTTGGCGGCTACCTCTGGTGTTGGATTCCTATGCGGTGCCGTTGCGGCCAATCCGTACCCGCCAGACCTCGGGGCCTGACTCTAGGTAATCCCATGTGAAACGACCGGTATGTTCTGCCTCAAATTGATAATAGAGCGGCTTGGGGTCGTGGTCGTTGATCAAAATGAACGCCGTATTTGGTTCTAGGGCGTTGTAAGTTTCAAAGATCAATTCGTGGCGGCGCATGGGAATTTCTTGACGCACGTCGAGTTCGGTGTCGCTCATGAACTATGTCTCCTGGTGTAGGCGAGCAAGGTAATGCATGACACCGTTGATGCGTTGGGCACCCTTGGGGTCGCCCGACTTGGTTAGAACCCACCACGCTTTGGCCGCAATTCGGCTGGCCTCTTCGGGGGCGCCCGAGCGACCAGCCAAATGTAAGGCCTGTGATAGTAAGGCCACTAAGTCGGGTTCGTCTTGGGTCTCGGCAGGCGTCATGGTTAAGTAGAAGCCTGCCACATAATTCTAGTAAAAGCTAGAATTAATTGCCGAAGTCCCAACCGCTGTCAAGGTTGCGGTACTTACCCAAAACGTTCTTGGCCATCAGAATGCGGTGAACCTCATCAGGGCCGTCGGCCAAACGCAAGGTACGGGCACCTTGATACATGCCCGCCAGCGGCAAATCACCGCTTACTCCGGCTGCACCCCAAACCTGAATAGCACGATCGACCACTCGCTCATAGGCGTTTGGTACGAACACTTTGATGGCAGAAATGTCGGTACGGGCATCCATGTCAGCCGCCATTTTCTCAGCGGTGCTAATGGTCATCAGTCTTGCCGCTTGAATGTCCATGTAGGAATCGGCGATGAAGCCCTGGATGAACTGCTTGTCCTTTAGTGCGCCGCCGTGAACCTCGCGGGTAATGGCGCGTTCTACCATTAAGTCGAAGGCCCGCCACATCTGGCCTAGAGAGTTCATGCAGTGATAAACCCGGCCTGCGCCAAGGCGGTCTTGGGCAGCTTGGTGGCCGGTGCCACGCTCGCCTAAAGCGTTGTCGAGTGGAACGCGAACGTTGTCGTAAATGATCTCAACGTGGTCGCTTTCACGGCCCCACACTGGGATGCCACGTACAATGTTCACTCCAGGTGCATCGGCAGGCACAATAATCTGAGTCATGGCCGAGTTGCGATCAGCGCCGCCTTCGACCTCCTCGGTACGGCACATCACAATAAAGAAATCGGCTCGCTTACCATTTGAGGTGAACCACTTGTGCCCGTTGATCACCCAGTCGTCGCCGTCGCGTCGAGCAGTGGTGCGCAGGGAACGAGGGTCAGAGCCGGGCTGGTCGGGTTCGGTCATCGAAAAGCCCGATTCTAAGGTGCCGTCAATTAGTGGTAGCAGCCATTTTTGTTTCTGTTCTTCGGTGGCGTATTTAACCAGGACCGACTGGTTGCCCGAGTTAGGCGCCACCACACCAAAGAGGCTTGAGGCTCCAGTGGCATAGGCCAGCACCTCATACATGTAGGCCAGTTCCAGAAAGTCGAGACCGGCACCCCCGTATTCAGTGGGTAAGTGTGGTGCCCACAAGCCAGCTTCTTTAACTTTTGTTTTTACCTGCTCGCGTAGGCGGCGAGATTCCGCCTTGTCTTCCTCAGTGAGATTTATGCCGCGGTATTCCGCCCAGAGCATGTTTTCATTGGGCAGAATTTCCTTGTTAACAATGGTGGCGGTGAGGGCCCGGATCTCATTAATTCGATCGCTCACGTTGGCCATTGGCTGCACGTTCATTTGTAGCACTTAAGCACCTCTTTAGAGTTGACGTCTGTGTCAACTCTAAAGGTTGTGCTGAAATTGTAAAAGAGGAAAACGGCCCTTGTCGCTCTGTTAGGTAGCGTCGGTGGGGATGATTACCACTGGACAGGTGGAGTGGCTGGCCACTTGTTGGGAAACGGAACCCAGCAAAAGCCCCATAAAACCGCCGCGGCCACGACTACCCACTATGACCATGTCGGCGTCTTCGGCCGCTGCCAGTATGGCGGGTGCCGCTGCACCTTCCATCAATAATCCCTCAACGGGTTCCACCAGTTCGGAGGTGTCCACCTCGCTCAGCATGGCATCGAGGGTTTCACGGGCACCGTCGGCCAGCATTTGAATATCGAATGGGATTCCGCCCATACCCGAAGCTGCGTAAGGCACGTGCCATACATGCACAACAGTAAGCTTCGCCCCTTCCAAAGCAGCTTGTTTTACGGCCCACTCGAGAGCTTTTCTTGAGCCTTCGGAACCGTCAACGCCTGCTACGAATTTTTTCATAGTGCTGTTGTACTCCTTAACTAATAGCGACCTAAATGTGCCGCTAATTAGATTGTACTTTTAGTGGAGTACGGGTGCGCTTTGACGGTTGAATTCATCGACGTGAACCACTCTGGGTTGATGGTCGATTAGCTCGGAATCTTCATAATCGCCGTAGCTAATAACGATGATCTTGTCACCAGGTTGCACTAGTCGTGCCGCAGCGCCATTTAGACACATATCACCCGCCTCACCCGGAATCACGTAGGTTTCAAGCCGGGCGCCGTTATCGATATCGACAACCGCAACCTGTTCGTTTTCAAGTAGGTCGGCGGCAGCCATAAGCTCACGGTCGATGGTGATTGACCCCACGTAGTTAAGGTTGGCATCGGTCACGGTAGCTCGATGAATCTTGGATTTCATCATGCGACGTCGCATCTATGGAGAGTCTCCTTGATGGTGGGTGCCAGCTACGGTCACCCCCGGTTATGTGTTTCTATCCTGCCACCAAAAACTACGTTTGCGGCAAGTTAAGACGGAAATTCTTCGAACCGATTGGTGTTATTCACCAGGCTCTTCAGTCTCATTGGAAGGAGATTGAGTTTCTCCATCAATCATGCCCTCGAGGCCGCCCCGGGCCACAGCTACCAAGGTATTGAGATCATCACGAGAAAGTTCGCCACTTTGTGCTGCTACGACCTTGCCCTCGGCGTCCAGAATCACAAAATAAGGGAAGTTTCCACCGCCAAAAGCGGCGTGAGCGGTTGAAGTGGCGTCATCTTTCAACGTGGGTACGGTCCACTTTTCGCGGTCAAACCATTTGCTGGGTGGGTAATTCGGCTGACCGGGGGAGATTGACGTTGAAACCGCTACGAAATCGACGTCCTCGGGCAGCTCACCATCATCAATCCACTGCTGAATGCGTGGCACCTCAACCTGGCAATGTGGGCACCAGTGTGCAAAGAAGCCAATGAGCTTAGGTCGACCGTCATTTGAGATCGACATTGGTTCGCCCTTAAGCGAGGTACCCGAAATCTCGGGTGCTTCGAGACCTATCGATCCCTCGGCATCTTGGATGGGCAACGGAGAGCCATTGACCGTCACGGCCGCTGTTTCTGGTTGCTTAGAGCTTTCTTCTTGGGAGAGCGCCACCGCAATGATGCCGGCGAAGATCACGACGGCGGCCACCGCCGCGATGATCCAAACGTTGCGTGAACCGCTACCAGCTTGGGCCGCTTTGGCCACCGAAGAGTTACGAGTGCGAGGTGCCCTAGAAGAACTCATTTACCAGCTTTCTGATTAACAACCGACTTGTCGGTCAATAACAGTAGAACGATGATCGCTAAAAAGCCTGTCAACGCCATAAATGCCA
This sequence comes from Acidimicrobiia bacterium, assembly GCA_041676705.1. Classification (NCBI taxonomy): domain Bacteria; kingdom Bacillati; phylum Actinomycetota; class Acidimicrobiia; species Acidimicrobiia bacterium. The sequence goes on along the minus strand of JBAYRL010000006.1, from coordinate 19,132 downwards.
GGCTTACGAAACCCCACTGTTGAAAGTAAGGCACATTGCACGGAACAGTTGGGCTGCAAGAACCGCCTGAGGTAGGGAACTGTTCAATATAGAAATGATACGCAGAAACTATGGAACCTAAGGCTGCCAGAGGAATAGCGTAATACTTGACTGCCGTGTCGCGTCGAACGGCAGCGATACCCAAAAGCAACGCCGAAGGGTACATGGCGATTCGCTGGAGCCAGCAGTATTTGCACGGCTCATAATGAGCGATCTCTGAGTAATACAGGCTTCCAAGAGTGGCCCCGGCGGCGATTACAAAGGCCAACCAACCAGCCATTGGCGCAAGTACACTGGCGTAGGCAGCGGTCCGTGAGGAAGGCCGTAGCCACCGAGCCAATAGCAGCACCAATGTCACAACGGCCGTAATGGCTGTAGCTACGGTTAGCATTGAGAAAAAGAGGTTGGCAGCTTGCACAGTCATGAGTATCAATATCGTGGCATGCCAATTAAAGATTTAGTATGCATAGCGTGGGAAAAGATTCTTACGACCATTCCGAAGTGAGTCCAACTGATTTAGATGCTCAAATGGCGCAGGCCATTTTTAGTGCGGTGCCTGACGGGCTAATCATCGTGGATGAAGACGGTCTGATCGTGTTGGCAAATCCGCAGGCCTACGTAATGTTTGCCTGGCCCGAGGGCCAACTGGTGGGTAGTCGTATTGAAGATTTGATTCCACCTCGATTTCGGGCAGGGCACTATCAAGATCGCGCTAACTATCATGCTGCGCCCAGGGTTCGACCCATGGGGCTTGGCATGGAATTGCGTGCCATTCGCCACGACGAAACTGAATTCCCGGTAGAGATATCACTCAGTCCGGTTACCGAGGGTGGCAAGAGCTATGTGGTGGCCTCAATCCGCGACATTACCGAGCGGGTTGAACAACAAATGCGGTTGGCCGCTACCCGCGAAGCGTTGCAGCTAACTGAAGACCGCGAACGCATCGCCCGTGAACTACACGACACGGTGATTCAACGCCTCTTCGCCACCTCCATGGGGTTGGAAGCCGCGTTGACCAAAGCTGTTAGTCCCGAGACGCGCGCACGCCTCGAGCGCTCGGTCGACGATCTTGATACCACTATTCATGAAATCCGCACTGCTATTTTTGGTCTTCAAGGTGGTGTTCTGGCTTCGGGTGTTCGTAGCGAAGTCATCAAGTTGGTGAAAGACGCCGCGGCGAGTTTGGGTTTCGAACCGCACCTCAGCTTTATCGGACCAGTCGATACGCTTGTTTCAACAGAACTTGGTGATCAGCTTTTGCCCACCTTGCGCGAGGCGCTTTCTAACGTCGTTCGCCACGCCAATGCCACTGCGCTTGAGGTTAGTTTGACGGCCACCAAGACAACGGTGACTTTGGTCGTTACCGACAATGGTGTTGGGGTGGCTGGCACTTCGTTGAGCAGCGCTAGCCCGTTGTCAGGTTTTGGCGTAAAAAATATGACCCACCGTGCCGAATCGCTCGGCGGTTTCGCTTCGCTGACTAATGTGGATACGGGTGGTCTCCGTCTAGTGTGGGAAGTGCCCGTTAGTAGCTAGAGGCCTGGAGATTTCTTATGCCCATAACTGTGTTCTTGCTCGACGATCATGAGATTGTGCGTCGGGGCCTGCGCGAGATGCTAGAGGCTGACGGTCAATTTGAAGTGGTGGGCGAAGCGGGCACGGTGGCAGAGGCCCTCGATCGGATTCCTGCTACAAAGCCGCAGGTGGCCGTGCTAGACGTGCGTTTGCCTGATGGCAATGGTGTGCAGGCTTGTCGAGACATCCGAAGTCGTAATCCCGAGATTGCTTGTTTGATGCTTACCTCGTTTTCCGATGACGAGGCGCTTTTCGATGCCATCATGGCCGGTGCTGCGGGCTACTTGTTGAAACAGGTACGCGCTAAAGAATTGCTCGAGGCGATCAAGGCTGTTTCTGAGGGTAAGTCGCTACTTGATCCCGAGGTGACCCAAAAGGTTTTAGAACGAATCCGACTGGGTTCACCTGACGATGAGAGACTGTCACAACTCACCGAGCAAGAGCGCAAAATCTTCGATCTCATCGGTAATGGCCTTACGAATCGTCAGATCGCGGAACAGGTTTTCTTAGCTGAAAAAACTGTTAAGAACTATGTCAGTAACTTGTTAATGAAGCTCGGAATGGAACGTCGGACCGAAGCCGCAGCCTATGCCGCCCGCATAGATGAACGCCGCAAGCGCGACAGCCGGCTGTCTTAGCGACAAATCGCCCCGGTACCGGGAATGATGAACAAAGGGACCGGAGAAAATCGCATTAGGTGGTAACAGGTCGAGCCAAGTACAGCGTCATCGGCTGACCCCAAACCTCGGGTGCCTAAAACCAGCAACCCAGCTTCTTCACGTTCAGCGACCCTGGTTAGAACCAAACCGGGTGGGCCGTCTTCCAAAATAGTGCTGAACTCTATGCCGCTCTCGCGCAACAGCGCAGTCCATTCCAGCATTTCAGTTTGCAATTCATCTTGAACTTGGTCGCTCGGGTGCATTTGGCCATTGATGCGACTTAACATGCCGACCGCGTGTACGGCAATCACATGGGCATCGAAGGCTTTTGCCAACAGGGCAGCGTGGCTCACGGCCAGTAGCGACATTTCCGAGCCGTCGATTCCTACCACGATACGGCCGGGTGCAGGCACAAGTGAGGCGTTGGTGGTATTCACAATACCTAGATTGTCACACCTCGTGACCACAATGCTTGAACACGGATAGCGACCCCCGTATGACGCAGTGCATGAAAGGGTGCCTACGTAGCTATATCCGGGAATTTTCAATGTCTAATTCAATTGTTACTTCTGGTCGCGCGTTGCGTCTTTTAGAAATTGCTGAACGTATCGAGCTTGCCTGCCACGAGGTTGGAGATGAGGGCGTGGCACTCATCCGTGTAGCAAATTTGGTGGGTCCTGTTGAGCTGGCTTTGTTGCCGGTTTCATACGTCGATTTGGTATCCACACTGGTAGAAACGGTGCCTGAGCATTGGGCCGCTAGTGGGGTAGTGCTAAGTGGTCACGCTAAACGTTTTAGTGGCCAGGCTGAAGCGGTCGAACGCTTGGGCCTAGCGCGAACGGTGGTCTTGTGTGATCGCCACGGTACCTTCACTTCGGTAATCCGAGTGGCCGGTGATGCACCCACGAGCCGGATTGAAAACAGTCTCGATGGACCCCATGGAAAAATCGCCGATGCTCTACGACGAAGTATGGGATTACCAACCGCACCGGCCACCGTGCCCATTCGTCATTTTCTAGCCTTGTTGTGGGTCCATAGGATATATACCCTGGCAGCCACGGGCACCGAGGTAACCGTGCAAGTCATCGAAGGAGCCCAACCCACACGGTGGCTATCGTGGCACCAGGTTCACCAGGCCTGTTTAGCTGGAGAGTTACCAGAGCTAGGCATTAGTAAACGCATTGCCTCATGGATGGATGTCGGCATCTTCTCGCGTTGGTGCTTGGCTAACTTTCCCGAACTTTCAGACCTATTGAATGACTTGGCCGAGATAGTTCCCTCTGCCACCTATAGCCATTTGCAGCTGCAGTTGTTACGAATTTAGCTTCCCAATGTCACCCAGCCTGCGGCTCTGTCCTAGCGTAGGAAAAATAGGCCGTTGGTCACAGCGGCCCAGGGAAGATCCAAGCAATACAACTCTACAATTAGGGGGGACCCTTAGAATGTCTGCGCCGAAATCGGCCGCTCCTACCCGACCTGTGCCAGAGCCGGTACCGGAAACTGCCCATTTCTGGGAAGGTACCAAAGCTGGCGAACTTCGGATCCAGCGGTGTCAAGACTGCGAGGGAGCATATTTCCCGCCGCGGCCATTTTGCCCAACGTGCTCTAGCCGCAACGTAGCGGTTGAGGTAGCTAGTGGTAAAGGCACTCTCTATAGCTATGTGATTCATCACCGCGACGTGCCCGGCTTCACAGCACCGTACTCAATTGCTGTTGTCGAGCTTGATGAAGGTCCTCGGATGATGACCAACATCGTGGGCTGCGATCAAACGCCTGAAGCCCTGGTGCTCGACATGCCGGTTGAGGTCACTTTTGAAGAAGTCACTGATGAGATTTCAGTGCCGCTGTTTCGTCCGGTGGAGGCATAAGTAATGAAACCGAAAAGTGTGGCTGTAGTCGGGGCCGCAGAAACCACCGACATGGGGAAAATCCCCAACCTTTCGCAGCTTGGCCTTCATGCTGACGCTGCCTTGAACGCTATGGCTGACGCCGGCCTTACCGCCAAAGATATTGACGGCGTGGCCTGCGCGGGCGAATCGCCAGTAGCCGTGGCCCAATACTTGGGTATTGTGCCCAAGTACGTTGATGGCACCTCAGTTGGTGGCTGTTCATTCATGTTGCATGTGCGCCACGCTGCTGCCGCCATTAATGAAGGTCTTGCCGACACTATTCTTATTACCCACGGTGAAAGTGGTCGTTCTCGGGTTGGTTCCGGGCGCTGGGGCATGGCACCTGCCAGTCTGCCGGGCCAGTTTGAAATGCCCTATGGCCCCATGGGTCCTCCCACCACCTTCACGATCCCATGGTTGCGTTACGCCAAGACCTACGGTGCTACCGAAGAAGATTTGGCCAACGTGGCGGTGATCCAGCGTGAATGGGCAGGGCTAAACCCCCGTGCTTCGTTCCGTGATCCGCTCACCGTTGACGAAGTGCTCGACTCGCGTATGATCGCTTGGCCCTTCCGTAAGCTGCTTTGCTGCTTGGTGACCGATGGTGGTGGTGCCTTGATTCTCACCTCAGCCGATCGTGCCAAAGATTTTCCGCAGAAACCGGTCTACATTTTGGGCACCGGCGAAAGCAGTGAAACGCCCATGGTTAGCCAAATGGACGATTTCACCACTTCGCGAGCCTTTAGAGTTTCGGGTAAGAAGGCGTTCGATGAGGCCGGTATCACCCACGACGATGTTGATCACCTTATGATCTACGACGCCTTCGCGCACCTCCCGATCTATGGTCTAGAAGATCTCGGTTTTGTGGGCTTAGGTGAAGCTCCGGCGTTTATTCGAGAGCGCAACACCGCTATTGGAGGGAAGCTACCGGTTAACACCAACGGTGGTGGCCTTTCATACATGCACTCCGGGATGTATGGCATGTATGCCCTACAAGAGAGTGTCCGTCAGATGCGTGGTATTGCTCCGGCACAAATTGAAGGTGCCGAGATTTCAATTGCGCACGGTGTGGGGGGCATGTTTGCCGCCAGCGGCACCATAATCTTCTCGAACGTAGAGCCTTAAGAAGCTTGCTGCGTTATAGCTGCCACCCGTTTGTCGTGATTAACGGGTGGCGCTATCGCGCTTGGCGTCTGATCAATAAAGGAAATAACGCTGTTCCAGCGCCGCGATGCCAACGCCCGAGCTAGTTCCGCGTCGCGGGTTGCTTTAGCGTGCAGGGCTTCTTGAGCCAAATTGCAGGCGGGAGCCGGGCGCTCACTGTGTTGATACATGCGGCACAAATCGACATGTGCGTGGCCATGCCAACTGGCTCGATAAGCATGTTGGTGCCCAACTAGACCTTTACCCAAACTCACGCGGTGTGAAGCTTCCAGGCGAAGGCCTAAACGAATTCCGTAGAAGGCAGCCCGGTCGTAGATAAACGGCAGGTCATACAAGGCGCCATTCCAGGTGGCGATCACCCCGGGTTCGAGCGACGCTAGGTGCTGTTCTAGCCCTGCTAGCAGCAACCATTCATCGCCGACCAAAGTTTCGGTGCCTCGAATAGTAGAGATGGCAATAGCGACAACCGATGAGATACCAGGGTCAAGACCGTCAATTCTGGTATCCGTCTCAATGTCGAGACCGTATATCAGCCTTTGTCGTGCCATTACCTAAAGCATGGTACGTAATATGAGCGCTGAAGTGGTGGATACTCGGGGTGTTTAGTTAAGTATCGATGTGCAGCTTAGGTGTGCCGTCTTCGACGAAAAGGGTGCCGGGCATACCTATTAGGTCGGCATTGTGCCAGCCAAGGTGGGTGGCCTTTAGTTCTAACACCATGCCTTTTAACTCACCCATGACTATTGCTAATGATAGCTCCATACAGTCATCGCCAGGATCGCCATATTCACCGGCGTCAACGATAAATACGTCGTAGTTACCATCAGGAATATCGGGGATGCCACCAGGCAAAATAGCTGGTTGGGGTTTTGGAGAGTTCTCGGTCATAACGGCTCGATTATTTTGTAGGCTTCCGCTTGGCTTAATCCGGCCAGGCTACCGGTGGCAGCTAGCTGGCTTAGAATACGGTGTCGAAAGGCTTCGGCTTGAGTGCCATCATCGTTGGGCTGAATGTCCATGGTGGTGATGAACTGACTTACGTGTTGCATTAAGGCGTTCACTTTGTGTTCTCCAAAGCCCGTAACCTCTTCGAAGTGATCGGCCTCATCGGCTTCAAACAACAACAAGGCGTCGGGACGATGATGCGCCAGGTTTTGTTCAGGAAAGAAGTGCGGGTCGCGCGCTCCGACAATTGAATCGACGCACAAAAACCCAGCAGCGCGATGATCAGGGTGGAGTCGATAACGCTTCCATGGATCATGCCCGAGGACCACATTCGGTTTCAGGCGTCTAATCCATTCAACTATCTGAAATCGAACAGAACGTGTGTTTTCTAATTCTCCGTCAGTGTGGCCCAAAAAGACTACCTCGCCGGTTGCGCCGATAGCTTTCGCTGCTCGGCGTTGTTCATCTTGTCGAGTAGATACCAGTGCGCCCAGGTCTTCATTGGGGTCCCAAGTGCCTTTTTGGCCATCAGTACATATTAAATAGCTGACTTCGCAGCCAGCGGCCGCCCATTTGGCCAAGGTGGCACCGCATTGGAAGTCAATATCATCGGGGTGCGCACCGATTGCTAAAGCCCGATTTGGTATCGCCAAGTTAATTTTTGGGTTCACTCTTGTTCCGAAGGTCTAGATAAAACTGACAGATCACGCGGTTCGTCAACATCCCATCCCAAAGCGGCGTCTTCCACCACACGATACGGCAAACCTAGCGCTTGAACGTGGTCTAGATGGTAAGCAAAGGAACCCGGTCCATAGCCAAATACGAAGGCGGCGCTGGTGGGCACGCTCATCACGTTTGTGCCTTGTCGGTGCCGGTCAGGCACGATTGTTACGCCCTCGAATTCGGCAAGCCACGCCAAATCTTGGGCCAAGGGTAAATCGCCGTGAGCAACGATCACGTGTGAGAAACCAGCTTCACGTAAGTATTGAAACGCTTCTTGCACGGCATTGTTCAAACCAGGCTCTTTCTGAAAAAGGACCATGGCTTCTTGCTGGCGGGCCCATGTTGCTACCTCGTCGTGATCACACACCACTAACACCGGTAGCGGCGCGGCGGCTTGCAACACCACCTGCGCCATTTCACGAGCCAAGCTGGCACGCTTGCTAGGTGCCAAAGTTTGGGCCAGGCGACCCTTAGCCGCACTAAATGGTTTCATGGGCACAATAACGGCAGCTCGGGTGGGCATTAGCCTCATAGAATACAGGGTCGCACCGCGAAGCACGCCTAATGTTGGCTTATGGAAACACGAGTAGCGGTGGTCGGCGCAGGCTCTTGGGGAACAACTATCGCCCATGTTATAGCAGCTCGTGAACCTGTACGGTTGTGGGCTCGTCGCCCCGAGGTCGCTGCTGAAATTAACGAAACCCACCGAAACTCGTCGTATCTGGCGGCCCACGAATTGAACAAAGCAATCGTGGCGTCCTCTTCTATGTCTGCCACGGTTGCCAATGCCGAAGTGGTGGCAGTGGCCGTGCCCTCGCAGGCCTTTCGCGGAGCCCTGGCAACCATGGCCCCACACCTTTCGGCTAATGCCTCACTGGTTAGTTTGACCAAGGGCTTTGAGGAAGGCTCGATGAAACGGATGACCGAGGTTTGCGCCGAAGTTGTCCCGGGCCATTCCACCGCGGTTTTGACCGGTCCTAATTTGGCTAACGAAATTATGGACGGTTTCCCGGCCGCTTCGGTGGTGGCTACAGCCGATGAGGCCCTAGGTGCCCAGGTGCAGGGCTTGTTTGCTGGCTCAAACCTTCGGATTTATACCCACCATGATGTGGTTGGTGCCGAAACGGGTGGTGCTCTTAAGAATGTGATTGCCATTGCGTGTGGTGTGGCCGATGGGCTTGGCGCCGGAGACAACTCGCGAGCTGCCATCATTACCCGCGGTTTGGCTGAGTTGACACGCCTTGGCGTCTCGATGGGGGGCGTGCCTATCACCTTTGCCGGCTTGGCCGGCCTTGGTGACTTGGTGGCTACCGCTATTAGCCCCCAAAGCCGTAACCGTCATGTGGGTGAGCAGTTAGGTCGAGGCCGCGACCTGCCTTCAATAATCGCCGAGATGAACATGGTTGCCGAGGGTGTTAAAGCAGCTCAGGTGGCGTTGCGGTTGGCCCGTGAACATGGGGTTGAAATGCCGATTGCTAATTTGGTGGCTCAGGTTTGCAACGGCAGTATTTCGGCCACTGAGGCTTTTAATCTGTTGTTGGCCCGAGATGCCCGCCCCGAAGTTTATGGTTTTCAACCCTAGATAATTCTGGGTCTAGGTCGGGCTTCGGTAGCATCTTGGGTGTCATGGCTGAAGATGCTCTAAACCCAATGCGGTCAATTGTTTCTCACGCTGCGGAATGGATGTTGCCTTATTGGCTTGAACGCCAGCTAAATCCGTCCAGCCCTTCTTTTGTTCCGGCGTTGGGAAGCGGAGCACCTGAAAATATTACTCATCGCAACGCGGTACCAGTTGGCACTTTAGGTTCCCCCGAACATGCCATTGTCGATCCTCGGGGTCTGGTTACCCCATGGCCCGGTGGCTGGAGTTTGGACTGGTGGGCTGGCGCCGATGACCGGTGGCGTCTCCCAGCCCGTGAAGGCGGGGTGCGCCAGGTGTTGCACGGTAATGCGCCGATTGTTGAAACCACTATGCGGGTACCTGGTGGCGACTTTGTAGAACGAGTTTGGGCGTTTCACGATTCTGAAACCGGGCCCACCTTGGCGGTTGAGTTTGCCAATGAAAGCAAGGCACCACTGGCATTGGCGATTGCCATTCGCCCTTTCGGAGTTCTGGGCCACCATCGTGTAGGTACCGTTGAGGTCACCGATTCGATGGTTTCGGTGGATGGCCGTTTGGCCATGTGGTTACCCAAACCAGCCCACCGCAGCGCTGCCGCCAGCTTCGTGGATGGTGACGTAGCTCGTGTGGTTATGACTGGTGGTGCTTCATCATCGGCTTCAACCGTTAGTCGATGCGAGGCCGGGTTCGCTCAGGCAGCCTTAATTTATCCCCTAAGCCATAGTGCGTCGCTTCGGGTCCTCATTCCGCTGCGCTCGCTAACACCCAGCGAAGTCTCAACCGCCCCGGCCGTGGTGCCGCCGTATGATGCCGTAGCTCGAGGCTGGCAGTCTCACGTGGGTCGTGGCACGAGGATTGTGGTGCCCGATCAGATCTTAGGTGACACCTTCGAACGTGCCCGTACCCAAATGTTGTTGGTTTCACCCGGGGTCGATTTGGCCCACGGTGACATGCGCGACGCCGCCGCGGTGGTGCGAGCCCTCGACCTGGTTGGATTGCATGAAGAGGCAGGATTAATAGTTGAAACCTTGCCTGAGGGCCAAGGTACATCCGGTCGCCTTGGTGGCGACGACCGCAACCGAAGCGCTACGGGTGCGGTTGTCTCGGCTTTTGCCGAACATATTTTGTGCTGTCCAGAGTGGGAAACCGACGATTTAACCTTGGCTATGGCCGCTGCTGGGGCCCATTATCGCCCTGGTGCGCGCCGCTGGTCGTTTAAGCACGATTCGTTAGAAATTATGGATGCAGCTTGGCATCTGTATGGCACCAACGTTTTGGCCCAGGCTTTGCGAGACCGTAATGAGATCGAAGCCGCGGTCGAGATTGAAAATCGGGCTCAAGATTTGTGGGAGATGGTGGAGGTTGGTCTCCAAACCGGAACCAGCGGCAGCTTTGGTTCTAACCCGGTAGAACTTTTGGAGCTGCTGGCACCCCTTAATTTGTTGGAAGCACAAAGTGAGGTCGCTTCTTCACTGATGGAGGAGATCCGGCGTCGCTATCTCCACGAAGGTGCCGTAGTCGACCGTTTTGGTGGTGGTGTTTTATCACCTGGGGCCACTGCTCGTTTCGCTCAGGCGTGTCTACGTCGTGGCGAACGCGAAGCTCTCGAGTCTTTACGGGTTCTAAACGAGATGTCCACTCAGCATCTGGGTTGGCCCACCACGATCAATCCGCTTACCCATGGTGGGGCTAGTGGTGAGGCGTGGTCGGCGGGTGCCGCCGCGGCCTATGTGGAGGCAGTGTGTGACCTGATGGCTTACACCGTCGCCCCGCAGAACGGTCAGCCCGCCCAAATGGTGCTTTGTCCAGTTCTTCCCGAGAGCTGGTTGGGGGGAAACATTGAGCTACACAATCTGAACACTTCTTTGGGTCTGCTCTCTTACGGCATTCGTTGGCACGGTAAACGGGCCGCGCTCTTGTGGGATTTCATTCCAAAAGAGGGTTTGGGTGAAGTTCTAATTACCATGCCGGGGGTTGATCCAAGTTGGTCGACCACCGAACTGCGTGGCGATGCACTCTTGGGTGTGCCACCAATTGCGACCGAGCTTGAAGAAGTGGCAGCTGAAGAACCCGCTGAACAAGAAGTGACCCTCTCCCTTGGGGTCCGCACTCGCACGACACAAACTGAAACCCAAGCTGAAGCAGAAGTTACGGTGTCGAAGCCGATTCCACCATCTGCGAAATCGTCTCCCAGCCCAACCACGGTTTCGTTTCCGGGTTTGAACCCTGAAGACGGACAGTCCTTTAGTTAGAAGAACGTTAGTTTCTTGGGCTCCACCAAGCGGTCATCTGCGCCTCACCTCCAGCTAGAAAAAGCTTGTTGGAATGCTGGCGAAGAGGTGGTGGTGGGGATAGATGAGGTTGGTCGAGGCGCGTGGGCTGGGCCCCTTAGCGTGGGTGCGGTGGTGCTACCGAAAGAGCGTCGCTTGTACAAGCTTCGTGACTCCAAAATGCTTAAGGAAGCGGAGCGAGAAACCGCTTATGCCCGCGTTGTTGATTGGGTGAGCACGTTCTCGGTAGGGCACGTGAGCCCGGCTGAATGCGACGAGCTAGGTATGTCGCAGGCCCAGAAGTTAGCTGCGCAGCGAGCTATTGCGGGTTTGGGAGTAACACCTGATCGCATTTTGGTTGATGGTAACTGGGATTTTGTGGGTGGTGGCAAGACCCAGCTGGTGGTGCGCGGCGATACTATTTCGTTGTCAATTGCCGCCGCTTCGATTGTGGCGAAAGTGACTCGAGATCGGCTGATGCGCGAGCTATCCGAGTCTTTCCCGCCGTTTGAATTCGAACGTAATAAGGGTTATCCAGCACCACGTCACCGGATGGCTTTAGCTGGCTATGGACCCACTTCGATTCACCGTAGAAGCTGGAAATACATGGGTTCTTTGGCTTTTCAAGGGGCTATTTAGACGTAATGAAAATAGCGCGGTACCTTCATTTAACATGAATCCTTCCTGGTCCTCGCCGGTTCCTGGGTGGTGGTCACGAACCTGGCCTTTGGTCGCATTGGGGCTCTTAAGCGTGACTATGTGGATTGGGCGTGTCCGCAATGTTATTTCTACCGACACGCTGCATGGCCCGGGCTTAGTTTTTCGCTTGGTTATGTCGCTTCTTTTTGTGGGTTTAGGGGCGGTGCTGCTGGTGTCTTGTTGGATGGGTCGCCAGCAACGAAACTGGCGTGAGTTTGCCCTTCGAAGCAGCGATGGTTGGCGAGTTAGGGCTGGTATTCCCGAATGGGGTCGTCAGCTAGCAGCAGTGCTAATTGTCTTCACTACTTTGGTCTGGCTGGTGCAGGGTTTTGGCATCATGCTCGACTCGAATCACACCACTAGCTTTAAGATGATTCACACTTTTTTAATGGTGGGTTCGTTAATCGTGGCTGGTACGGCGGGCTGGGGTTTACGCCGTAGTTGGCCGGTGGTTAACTCTTCCCGTTCGACAATACCCGGTTAAGCGGAAGTCTCGACTAGAATCAAGGGTCACCATGGGCCAGCCAGTAACTGTTATCGAGAAACCATCAAGCATCCCCGGAACGGTTCGTTTCGAGATTAACCGTTCACTCACTGGGATGGGGCATGAACGCTATGTAGCGGGCACTTTGATCGAAGGCGATCGTCCCCCAGATCGGTTGGCACGTAGCTTGTTCGAGCACGGGGGCATTGAAAGCGTTCATATTTACGCCAATGTCATTACGGTCACCTTAGATGAGCACCGTAACTCGAGCGGTCTTAAAGAAATCATCGAAGATCTCTACATCTATTATCTGCCTGGCGTTGAAGTCGCTCCGGTAGAAGGGTTTGGCGAAGACTAAAGTCGCGCTTGCCCAACACGAACGCATGTTCGATAATGGTTAGGTGGGGTTAGCTAAGCACCAAGCCGTTCTTCAACATCTTCAAGAGCTAGACGGTGTTGTCTCACCCAAGGGAACTCACCTCCCTTTACTAGAGCCTTTGCAACCACTTTTTGGTGGTGACTTGCCTAAAGGCTGGGTGGTGTCATTAGCAGCTCAAGCGGGGTCAGCTAACTCGTCATTGGCTTTAGCTTTGGCCGCGGCCACTACCGCACAAGGCTCGTGGGTGGTGGCTCTGGGCTGGCCATCGTTAGGTTTGGTGGCTGCCCACAACCTAGGGGTTAACCTCAATCGTTTAGTTATAGCCGACGTAAGCTCGTCTGAAGAAACTTTGCTGGCTTTAGATATCTTGGTTGGCTCGGTCGAGCTAATTATGGTTAATAACCTTCGCTTAAACGGCCGTGAACATCGTCATTTAACCTCTAGGTTACGTACCAGGGGCACAACTTTAATTAGTGTAAACACTTCTTGGCACACTACTCCCGATATTACTTTGTGGGCTTCAACCCTAAGTTGGGAAGGTTTAGGTAACGGTCATGGGCATTTACGTTTAAGGCGTGTGAATATACGCTCTCGGGGCCGACGTAAAGCATCTCAAGAACGTAGTGTGCAAGTTTGGCTACCAGGGCCTGAGGGTAAAGTTGAATCCGCTTCTTCCCCGGTACCGGTAACAAGCCTAAGGGCAATTTAATGCTGGCAACAGCTTTGCCCACCCGCACTACGGTCATCTGGTGTTCAGGCCTCGACCATAACGAAGAGGTGCTTGAAACTTTAGGTAGGTATGTGGCTGAAATTGAGGTTCTTAGCCTGGGTACCTTCCGCTTTGCCACTATTGGTCCTGCCCGATATTTCGGTGGAGAAGAAGCTTTTCTAGCGACCTTGTTTACGGCTTTGGTCGAAACTCCCGGTGTCCAGACGGTACGGATTGGCACCGCCGATGGACTTTTTAGTGCTTTGGTGGCATCTAGCCAACCAGGTTCTGGTTCTTTGGTGGTGCCCAGAGGTACATCACCCAAGTTTTTAGCTAGCCAACCTATTGATTGGCTAGCAAGTTCTGGCCTTGTGAGCACCCTTAAGCTTCTGGGTATAGAAACTTTGGGTGATTTTACTTCACTGTCTCTAAAAGACGTGGTCACCAGGTTTGGCTTGGAAGGCCAACAGGCCTATCAACTAGCTAGTGGGCAAGATGAGGAAACTATTAAACCTACGCTAGCGCCAAGCGATGAAAGTGTGGCTGTTAACTTCGAGGTGCCAGTCAATCAAGTTGAACAAGTAATCTTTATCGTAAAGTCTTTGGCGGAAGAGCTGCATGAGAAATTATCAAAGCAGTTTATGCAATGTGCTCTGCTCAGCATTCAAGCAGAAACAGAATACGGCGAAACCTTAAGTAGGCAATGGCGCCAAAGTGGTTTAATCAGTTCGAAGGTATTGAGTTCTCAAGTGCGTTGGCAGCTTGAAGGCTGGTTGTCGCAACCAGCTAACAAGCGTCCCCATGGGGGTATAACTCGTTTGGTTCTGATGCCACTAGAGCTTCGTCCGGCGTCTCATTATCAAGCCCAGCTTTGGGGTGAAGAGCTCTTCAGTCCTGCTCATGAAGCTATTAAAGCCTTTAGAAGGTTAAGTTCTTTGCTTGAACCAGCTTCACTAAAGGTGCCCCAATGGCGGGGAGGCCGAGATTTTGGTCGCCAAATAAGCTTGGTTCCTCTGGAGCATGAAGATCTCACCCAACCAAAGGCAGCCCCAGAGCAGAAACCTTGGCCTAACCAGCTGCCGTTGCCAGCACCAGCCACGGTGTATGGAAGGAAAACGGTTCAAGCTTGGGTGGTTGACCGTCAAGGCGACCCGGTTGCGGTAAGCGGACGTGGAATGTTAAGCGCGCCCCCGCATCTGGTACGAGTAGAGGGCCAAACCCCAAAGACGGGCTGGAGCGAAGTTCAGTCGTGGGCTGGTCCGTGGCCTTTGAGTGAACGATGGTGGAACTATCAAAATCATCGTAGGTATGCCCGTTTCCAGCTTGTTACAACCGATGGAGTCGCCAGGTTGATGGTGCTTGAAAACGGGCATTGGTGGGTGGAAGCTTTATACGATTAGCCGTTGTTCACAGCCCTTATTCAAAGGCCTCAAAAAGCTCTTCGATAGCTGCAAATTGGCCGCCTTTGGTAGACGACATCACCATGATGGGGGTGGTTACCCCAGCCTCGAACCAGGCTTCAATTCCTTCGCGTACTTCGCCTACCGAACCCGAAAGTGTGCAGTCATCTAGCCAGCGATTGCTCATTAGCCCAGGTAGCGCCTCGCGGTTGCCTTCTTCAAGTGCCGCCTCAATTGCCATCATTTCTTCCTCGTAACCAGCCGCTTTCCAATAATTACGGTAGTTCGGCAACATCACATAGCCACTAAGGGTGCGCCGGTGGATAGCCCGGGCGGCATCGCGATCATCATCGATCACGGTCGGTATCATATTTCCCACAAAAAAGCCGCTGTCACGTTTTTCTTTGGGTATGCGAGGGACTGAATGGTCGCGAATATATGAGAGGCTAGCGTTTGCCCAAATGGCACCATCGGCCAGCTCAAGTGATAAATCAAGCATTTTGTCACGTAAGGTAGCGGTCACAATCGGGGGCAATTCGCCAGCTTGGCGTGTGGCCCCCTGAATTGCCGTCACATAGTCACGAATGTCGGAAAGTGGTCGTGAGCTGTCCACCCCTAAACGGTCGTTAGCCGGAGCGTGGCTCACACCCACCCCTAAACGGAAACGACCCCCTGAAATTTCATGAATAGTGCCAGCATGACTCGCCAAATCAACGGCATGGCGCAAGTAGATGGGCTGAATAGCGGTGCCGAATTCGATGGTAGAAGTGGTATGCGCTAATGCCTGGCACAAACCCATGGCGTCACCCATGCTGGGACAATAAATACCGGCAAAACCACGGCGTTCAATCTCCTGGGCGAACTCAATCGTTCGAGCCTTCTTGCCGGGTACGGCTACCAGAGAAACGGCTGGTTTTTGATTCATCTGTTTCCTCCTAAAGATTCCCGCCATCTTAGATGCTGGGCCATAGTGCTCATCTCTACCTTGAATGAAACCCCAATGCTTATTTGGTCTTAGGTAGGGCCGATCAAGCTCACGTGGGTCTCTCAGGGATGGATGCGGATGAGCGATAACGAGTCAATGGATCATGGTCTCGACGACGAAATGTTGGATGAGATCATCGGCGAATTCTTGATTGAAAGTAGCGAGGCACTGGACCAGCTCGATCAAGATCTCGTCACTTTGGAAGACAACCATTCCACGGAAGTCTTAGCGTCAATCTTTAGAACCATGCACACCATCAAAGGCACCTGCGGGTTCTTGGGTTTTGGCAATTTAGAATCTTTGGCCCACACCGCCGAAAACCTTTTGTCGCGGTTACGTGACGGTGAATTGCAGGTCACGGCCGAAATTACTACGGCTTTGTTACTTACCGGTGACGCTATTCGCGAGATGATGGCCACCGTTGAATCCACACGTAGCGATGGCACCTCGTCGTATCCCGAGCTGGTAAATGAGCTTTTGCGTTTGCAACAAGATGAGCCCGAAACTAACGGTGAGGTACAGCCCCTCAGCGAGGTTCTCACCGATTATGGCGATGTAGCTGCCGAAAATGATGCAGCTGCCGAAGATATTGAAGAAGCGCAACAAACCCAAACTAGCCAACGGGCATCCAGCCGTTCCGAATCCACGATTCGGGTTGATGTTGAGCTCCTTGATGATTTGATGAATCTGGTGGGTGAGCTGGTGCTTGCTCGCAACGAAATAGTGCAGCTGTCTCAAGACGAAGGTCGGGTTGAAGACGCCTTGAGTCTGCCCGCACAACGTTTAAATCTCATCACCACCGAACTTCAAGAAGGTGTGATGCGCACCCGCATGCAGCCCATTGGCAACGTGTGGAATCGTTTTCCGCGGGTCGTGCGTGACTTAGCTCGGGCCAGTAAAAAGATGGTCCATGTCGAAATGGAAGGCTCGGACACCGAGCTCGATAAAACAATTGTGGAGGCCATTAAAGATCCACTAACCCACCTGGTACGCAACTCGGTGGATCACGGAATCGAGTCACCCGAGGAACGTCAGCGTTTGGGCAAGCCTGCCGAGGGCGTTCTAAGCTTGCGGGCTTTCCATGAGGGTGGACAGGTCATCATCGAAATTTCGGATGACGGCGCTGGAATTAATGTGGATCGAGTGGCGCAAAAGGCCATTGAGAAAGGTCTTATCGAGCCCGATGCGGTAGCGCGGATGAGCCAGCGAGAGCTGGTAAATCTCATCTTCACCCCTGGCTTTTCCACCGCGGCTGTGGTTACCAACGTTTCCGGCCGTGGAGTGGGGATGGATGTGGTTCGTACCAACATCGAACGTATCGGCGGCAGTTTGGATGTCACCACCGAAGCGGGTGTGGGTTCAACCTTCCGGGTCAAAATTCCGCTGACCTTGGCCATTATCCCGGCCCTAATGGTGGGTTGTGGCGATGAACGTTTTGCCATTCCCCAGGTGAGCTTGTTGGAGCTGGTGCGTCTAGAAAACAACGAGCTTCGCCATGATATCGAGTGGATTCATGGGGCTCCGGTGTTTCGACTTCGGGGTAGGTTGCTACCACTGGTCGATCTTTCCAGTGAATTGG
The DNA here is from genome assembly GCA_041676705.1 of Acidimicrobiia bacterium. Taxonomy (NCBI): domain Bacteria; kingdom Bacillati; phylum Actinomycetota; class Acidimicrobiia; species Acidimicrobiia bacterium. The sequence continues at coordinate 2,012 of JBAYRL010000006.1, read as the reverse complement.
GCTTGGAAGCGTTGCCGCTTAGCGAGCGTCGCCAAGTGAACTTGGTGGTCTTGCAATCTGACAACCATCAATTCGGCCTAATCGTTGATTCGATCACCGACACCCAAGAGATTGTGGTTAAACCGCTTAGCGCCCAACTCCACGACGTGGGCACCTTTGCTGGGGCCACCATTATGGGCGATGGACGAGTAGCGCTGATCCTTGACATTCTAGGTTTGGCACAACGTTCAGCCGTGGTTTCGCATGATAAATCTCGTGTCCATGATTCACCGGTGGCTGAGGTGGAAGAAATCAGCCAGGTTGATGAAGACGCCATGTTGGTTGTTGGCGTGGGTGGTGGCCAACGTGCCGCCGTGGCTTTGTCCACGGTTTCTCGCTTAGAGCAGATTCCGAATTCGGCTGTTGAATACAGCTCGCGAGGTGTTGTTGTTCAATATCGTGGCGAACTTTTGCCGCTGGTATCGCTGGCGGCGGTCGCCAACGTAGGTGTGCCAGCATCTGTTGCGTGGGCTGAACGAGGCAACCTCAATGTGGTGGTGTGGGGTGCTGATGATAATCAGATTGGTTTAGTCGTCGACAACATCATCGATATTGTGAACGATTCGGCTGGCACCGCCCCTCGTTTAGTTGAAGAGAACGGCTCGGCATCTTTCGTAACAACCTTAGGTGGTGAGGTTACCGACGTGATCGACATAGACATGTTGCTTGGAGCACCGTTGTCTTCGATTGGTTCCGACTGGAGCCACGATTATATGAGTCTCTCTAGTTGAGCAGCGGCATGATAACGAAAAGGAACAAATAGTATGCAATATTGTACCTTCAACGTAGCTGGCTTCTTGTTTGGGATCGAAGTTGACCAAGTTCAAGAGGTGATCCGCACCCAAAACATGACTCCCGTGCCGATGTCGCCAGCAGTGGTGGAAGGTTTGATCAACCTTCGCGGTCAGATTGTGACTGCGATCGACCTGCGTAAACGATTGTCTTTGCCGGAAAGACCTCAAGGTCTTCGTCCCATGAACGTTGTGGTTCGTATGAGGGATGGCGCGGTCAGTTTACTGGTCGATCAAATCGGTGAAGTAATTGACGTATCACAAGACAGTTTTGAAGCGCCTCCATCAACCCTGGCGGACAATGTGATGGATTTAATTAAAGGCGCTTACAAGCTCGATGGGCAACTGCTTTTGCTATTAGACACTGCCCACGTAGTAGCCGTAGCCAGCGTGTAATACATTCCGCCATAGATTTAGGTTTTTAGTATGACTTTGAATAAACGTATCCGACTAGCGTTTGCACCTTTAGCTGGTATCGCCATTTTGGCGTCATTATTGCTCTTGATGTTAATCGGCAATGTGAACAACAACGTTGCCCGTATTTCGAACCAGGTTGAAACTCAACGCATCGCTACGCAGGGTATTCAGGTTCTTCAAGCTATTCGCACCAACGTTTATGAACTTGGCCAAGCCCGACGTGAACCAGATCGGGTCGCGGTGCTTGATGAGATGCAAGAAAACCTCGATTATCTGGCTGACATTCATGCCTATTTGGATGAGCACCTACTCGACCCGAACACGAGAGCGGCGTTAGAAGAGTGGAACGTCGCCCGGGGCCAGAACACCAACCTGGTCAATTTGCGCGAGGTGCGTGCCAATGCTGTCAACGTTCAACAAGTGGCCATGATTCTGGCTCAACCCGAGGTTATTCCTCTGCTTGGCGAATCGATTGTTGGCATTACCAAGGTTTCTGATGGGGTGACGGCCTACACCCAAGCGCTAACCGACAGCAGCCAGAGCGACTATTCCCGAGCCCGAATGGCTGGAATTGTGGCCGTCGTGACCCTGGTGGTGGGTGCCCTGATTGGTGAGCGTTTGCTGACCCGAGGTGTGTCGCGGGTGGTGGGTTCTTCGGCGGTGGCTTTGGGTGAGGAGGCTGTTGGTTTGGCGGTGGTGTCTTCTCAGTTGGGTGCTAATGCTGAGGAGGCTGCGGTTCAGGCTGGGGTGGTGTCGGCGGCTGCT